>JANOQP010000198.1:0-6742 GCA_031414895.1 Saprospirales bacterium | reverse complement strand
CGTCCGGACGAGGCCGGGGAAAGTGTCCGTCGCTGTGCAATTGAAGATTGTTTTTATAAAAACACTCACATCGTAAATGCCGGGCAGGGCAAACGAATGCACCGGGTTCGGTTCTGCGGAGGTCGAGCCGTCGCCAAAATCCCAGGTGAAATCCATCCCAGCGGCGGCGGTCGGGTCGAAGATCGTATCGAATACTGCTTTTTCGGGCAAACAAAGCCTGATCAAGGTCAAATTTGGGATGGGTGGCGGTGGTTTCGGTTGCCACATGACCAGCTTCGAGACCGTATCACGACAATTGTCCGTGTCGGTCACGATGAGGCGCGTGAGGTAATCGCCGGGTTTTTCGCTAAAACCATAGATCGGGTTTTGTTGTGCGGAGGCCGTGTTCGGGTCGTAAAAAGTCCAAGCCCAATTGGTCAGTCCGCCCGCCGTGGCCGATGAGGAAAGATCGGTGAACTCGGCGGGCGTGAGGGCACAGGAGTCGAATTTGTACGAAAAATCGGCCTTCGCACCCGGGTGTGCAATGATCGTGACAAGCGCGGAATCGGGGCAATTGAGCCCACGGTTGAGAAAAAGCTGGCCGTGGTAGATGCCAAAGGCGGGCAATGGGACGGTCACGTTGGGGGTTGCGGCGGTGTATTTCGTGCCATTGTTGAGGTCAAATTCCCAAAAGTAAGTTTGCAAATCGGGTGTCGGTGGGCTTTGATTGATGATCTTGACGGGGTTTTGGCCGCACCTTTCGATGAAAAAATGACCCGGTATGGGCAAGCTGTCCTCCAAGATATCGGCAAAAACGGTCGGCGTGCAATCGACGACGTTGAACTGAAAATCGCGCAAAGTTGAACCGATCAAAACGCCGTTCCGGTATTCGAGGACGCAAATGCCAACGACGAACTTGCCCAAAATTTCCGGCACACCGTCCAAAAGCCCGGTCATGGAGTCGATCATGATGAGCGGGTTTCCGCCCATCGGTTCTTCAAAAGTATAGCTGCCCGTGAACGGGACCAAGTCAAATGCTGGGCCGCAGGGCGGGTTGGGGGTCGGGCTATTGCAATTCGTGCCGCCGCCGCCGCCCGAATTTCCGCCGCCGTCGAGCGGGTTGCAAAAAACATAAACGAGTGAATCGCCGTCCGCATCCGACGCGGCATGGTTAAAAGCAATATTGAAGCCCGCACAAATAAAGGTAGGCGGGTAGTTTTTGAAGACCGGAGAACTGTTGTTGCCCGCTTGTGCCGCCGGGGTCAGCTCGGCCATGTAGGTCGCGCCGTGCGAGTTCGGGTTGTCGATATTGGCAATCGCGTTCGTCCGGCAGCAACGTTGATAAATGACAAAATAGCTCTCTGTCGCCGAGACGGTGAGTTCGCGGGTGAACGTATAAACGCCGCGCTGGGCGCAAGTGCCGTTGGTCGCGCCGGGGTCGGTGCAGGGCGGGATGAACGGGATGACCTGTTCTTGCAGGCCGATCGGCACCTCAAAATTGTCCACGAGCGTCGCCGCGAGTGCGTTGCCGCGATAGATGCCGATGGGCGCGTCCGTGTCGAGCTGGGCCCCGCCGCCCGCACAATCGCGATAGACGACGAGCGTGAACTCAAAGGTTTTTTTGCCGGTTACTGCGTCGGTCGAGATATATCGGTAGGTCATTTCGCCGCCGATAATGTGCATCGCGGTCGCGAAAATGGGGCAAAAAAGGGCTAGCAAAACCAACCGTGCGGTCGCTAAAAGATGTTTTGGCGCAGCCGAAAAACCAAATCGGTGGGGTAGTTTGTCCATATTTTTAGATAAAAAAAGGCTTGAAGTTTCTATGGCGAAAAGTACGCAGCCGCCCGGCTTTGTGGCAAGGAATGGGGTTTTTTGCCAAAAATAGCGGGATTGGGTTTAAAAAATATGCTGAAAAAATCAAATCGGCTTGCCGATGAACACCGTGATCTCGGGCGAAAGCTTCACCGAAATCTGGACGATGAGCGGCTCGATTGGGTTGGCCTGCGCCCGGTTGTGCATCCCGACGGTCGCGCGAATGGCCTGAAAAATGAGCTTTATGTAATTGTTGTCGCCGTTTTCGGCCAAAATCTCATCGATCCGCTCGACGGTCATCGCCCCGGCCGAGCCGAAAAGTTCGAGCCGGAGGCTTGGGTTCAGCCCCATCGACAGGCCAAAAGAATGGTTTTCGAGGCCGAGCGTTTCGAGGCGCGGCAAGATTTCCACCCAGCCGTCTATGATGGACAGGGCCTTGTCCTTCGCCGCATCGGTAAAAGTGGTGGCCGCTTTTTGGGCCATCCCGGTGGCTTCGCGGGCCGTGCGGTTGATCATTTCAAAAAGGGATTCGGTCGTCGGGCGGTCGTTGGGCAAAGCCGTTGGGTCGCTGGGCAAAGCCGGACGGTCGTTGAGCAAAGCCGAAACGATCGCGGCTTTTTTCGAGGGTTTTGTGTTTTTCGATTTGGCCATTTTTGTAAAATTTTGTGGGTCAAAAATCAACGGCCTGATGGGGTTTGAACCATCAGGCCGTTTTTTGTTTGTGCCAACAAAGATGTTGCTCAAAAATGAAACCCGCGAGAAGAGATTGAAATAAAGGTAAATTGAGCGACCAAGGCCAACTATTTGGGCTGGTTCATTTTGGTGCTAATTTGCCCTCGACAACCAACCTGTTTTGGATTTCGACCACCTTTTCGATTGTCACATCAAAAATATCGACGATTTCAGCGGGTGAAAAGCCACGAAGAAGAAGTCGTTCCATGCCTATTTCTATGCCTTCTTGACGGCCCTCTTGATGACCTTCTTGACGGCCCTCTTGATGACCTTCTTGACGGCCCTCTTGATGACCTTCTTGACGACCTTCTTGACGACCTTCTTGATGACCTTCTTGACGACCTTTTTTGCGCCCTTGGCGTTCGGCTTTTTTGGCGCGATCCTCCATTTTTAATTCAAAAAGGCTCATAACTGGTTCAATTTTGTTGAGTTCGCTCAATTTTTGCTCAAAAATATGGTCAAATTTTGGGTTTGCAAAGGAAACATACGATTCGACGAACGTTTGCAGGTTTTGCATTTTGATCGCGCTCATCGGGATCTTGGAAAACTCTTCGATGAGGCCCAATTTCAGTTCGAGCAAAAATTCGTCCTTCAAACGCCCTTGTTTCAGCCGCCGATAGGCAAATGACATCGCCGCGCCAAAAATATTTTGATGCCCAACGATCGGCGATGGCGGATTTTGCAACAGTTTGTAGATGCGCCAGCGGTAGGTCAATTGGTTGTCCCACGTCCGCTCTTCATAAATCTCGGGACAGAACGCGGGGTCTTCGTCGGTCAAAATGGCCAGTGCGACCACTTCGATGCCGTACCGTTCGCCGATCCGGATGCGCATCTGGTACATCCGGTGGGCAAAATCGGGGTCTGGGTAGCCCTGCACCTCCACATGGATCAAGACCCATCGTTGTTGGCCGTTTTTCAGCCGCACTTTGACCAGTTTATCGGCCGTTCGACCCTTTGTCGGCGATTTTGGCGAAATCTTCGCAAGTTCCTTGTCCATGAACTCGGGCGCGACCGACCAATCAACGTCCCCGGACTCGACCGGATAGAAAAAGTGCAAAAATTCCTCGAAAAATCCTTCGAGAAGGCCCTTCCAGAGGGCATCGGGCTTGATCATAGTTTGTGTCTTGAACTGTTTTCTCGGCGAAAAGTAGCCGGTTTTTGCTATTTCAGGCACAAACTTTTTTCAACATATCACCCCATTTTCTCGATGACCATCGCCGATGCCCCGCCGCCGCCGTTGCAAATGGCCGCAAGCCCGAACCGCCCGCCCTTTTGCCGGAGGACATTTTGCAGCGTCACGACGATCCGCGCGCCCGACGCGCCTAGCGGGTGGCCGAGCGAGACCGCGCCGCCGAAAACATTGGTTTTTTCGTGCGCCGCGCCCATTACTTGTTCAAAGGCCATCGTCACGCAGGAAAATGCCTCGTTTATTTCAAAAAAATCGATGTCGGCGATGGTCAGCCCGGCGCGTTCGAGGGCGATCGGGGCGGCAAGGGTCGGGGCGGTCGTGAACCATTCCGGGTCTTGCTCGGCATCGGCAAAGCCCCGGATCTTGGCGAGCGGGGCGAGGCCGTATTTTTTCACCGCTGCCCCGGAGGCGATGATGAGGGCCGCCGCACCGTCGTTGATCGTGCTGGCATTCGCTGCGGTCACCGTACCGTCGGGCGTGAAAGCCGGCCGGAGCCCGGCGATTTTATCGAAATGCACTTTTTTGAACTCTTCGTCCTCCGAAATGACCGTTGGGTCGCCCTTTTTTTGGGCAATCTCGACCGGGACGATCTCATCTTTAAAAAATCCGGCAGTCGTGGCGGCCGCCGACCTTTTGTAGGATTCAACCGCAAAAGCGTCCTGCGCCTCGCGCGAAAAACTGAACTTTTCGGCGGTCTTGTCCGCGCAATAGCCCATCGCTTTTTGGTTATAAACGTCGGTCAGGCCGTCTTTCGGCAAGCCGTCGATGGCCTCGAAATTGCCAAATTTTGCGCCCCAGCGCGTGTTCGGCAGGTAAAAAGGGACCTGGCTCATGTTCTCCATGCCGCCCGCAACGATGATTTCGGCATGGCCGAGCTGAATGGTCTGTGCGGCCAGCATGATGCTTTTCATGCCCGATGCGCAGACTTTATTGACGGTCGTGCAGACCACATTTTTGGGCAACCCCGCGAAAATGGCGGCCTGACGGGCGGGTGCTTGGCCCAAATTAGCGGAAACAACATTGCCGAAAATCACCTCATCGACTGCCGTTTCGGGCAAATTGGCGGATTTTAATGCCCCTTTGATGGCAATCGCGCCGAGTTGCGTGGCCGAAACGGCCGCGAGCGCACCGCCAAAAGAACCGATGGGCGTGCGGACGGCGGCGCAGATGAAAATGTCTTTCATGGAAAAAATTTGGTTGGACTGGTTTGGTTGAAAATGGATCACAAAGGTAGGCAAAATGTGCGCCCATATCCACCGGGTTCAGGTAGTCGATTTTTTACGGAACACCTACCGAAACCTGCCCGGCGATGGTGTCGGGCGCAGCCCCAAAGGCCATCGGCGACTGTTTTTTCAACTGCTCAAAAACGCAGACCGCCAGTTTTGCAAAGGCCGGGACTTGCCGCGACACGCTCGATTTGAGCGAATTGCCGCTATCCGCGCCTATAAAACGCGCCATTTCGTCAAACGACCAGCCCATTTCGCGGCGCATCGCCCTGAACCGCGCCTTCCATTCCAGCTCGGCCCGCTCCGCCATTTTTTCTTTCATAAAATCAAAAACCTCCGGTCCGGTCTCCGCTTTGTGGTGCAGTTCCATGAACCGCCAAAGCGCGTCGGCCTCGGTCGAAAATGGGTTGTTTTTGCGGACGTTGTGCTTCACGGATTCGATCCCAAAATCGACCATATCGGCAAAAAATCGCGTTTTCCGCTCGTCGGGCAGCTGCGAAAACCAGTTCGCGTAAGCAAGGTCGGCATCCGGGAGCGCGTCGGTGGTTTCAGAAAATTTCATGTTTTTTGATAAAAAGTTGTGCAATCCAGCCGTCGAGATAGGGCCGGTCGAGGGTCGTTTCCTCGATCAAAAACCGGATGTCCGACCGCTGTTTTTCGCTTTTTGAAAGGTTGTACCAGATCAATTTGGAAATGATGAGGTCTTCCGGGGTCGATATTTTACAGGAAACGCCCATAAAATCGACTGTCCGTCGGCGGCCAAATGCCGTCCAGTTGTAATCGCTGTCCCGATAGACCATAAAATCGAAGCAGATGCCCGTGGCAAAATCCGTGATGTTGAACACCGTCCCTTGCGCAACGCTCGCCCGAAACGGTTCCTCGAAGCCTTTCCAATCGGGAAAATGGGCCAAGATCCGGGGCACATCGTGCGGGTGGAGCTGCACGACCACGTCAATGTCGGCCGTAAAACGCGCCCGGTTGTAGTAGCCCATCGCAAAACCGCCGACGATCATGTAGGGGATTTCTTCGGTTTCGAGCATTGACACGATTGACCGAAGGCTTTGAAGGATGCTGTTCATGCGGACAAAGATAACTTATGTTTTCTTTTTGGAAAATTTTTGATGCAATTGGCTGTTCACGCCAAGCCCTACCCCATCCCAAAAAACACTTTCAGCACATCGTAATAAACCGAGGCCGTCACGTTGACCGCCACGCCCTCCGCATTTTGGTTGAACCAGGCACCGATTTTTTGGCCGAGCGATTGTTTTTCGGCCTCGTTTTTCGGCGCGAGCATTGCCTCGACCATCGCTTTGAGGAGGTCCAAATTGCTTTGGTTCAATGCCTCGACCTGCGTTTTCAATGCCCCAAAATCGGCCTTGCTGACCCCCGCTTTTTGCATCGCCGCGCTGTACTTGAACTGGTTGCCCGACCCGTAATTGATATTGACCTGCCCGCCGTGGACATGGATAGTGGGCTGCTTTCGCTCAAAACCTTCATCAAAATCATCAAAACCGCCCATTCCCCCTCGGCTGTAAAAAGGCTCGCCGCGCCGCGATTTTTCATAAATATCCACGAGCCGCGCAATGTACCGGGCTTCATCGACCCGGATTTGTTCTTGGGCAATTAGACCCAAAAGCTGGTCTTCTTGAAAACGCGACCATCCTATTTTTAGGTTGAGAAATGGTTTTTGGTCGGGCAAAATGCCGATGGCCTCGCCCAATTTTCCCAGTTTGATAAGGTCGCCGACGGCCGATGGGATGGAGACCCCGCGCCTTTCCGCCGCGTCCACGATGACCGTTTCTTC
>JANOQP010000197.1:0-6415 GCA_031414895.1 Saprospirales bacterium | reverse complement strand
CCTTTGAAATTGAACACCCTATCTCGTAAGCATCTGCCCCAGCTTTGCACCAATTTTGGTTTCAAATCGACACTTTTTAGGTGTTTTATGAAAAATTGGCCGTTGTTCGGCGGCCTCGCCAACAACAACAAAATACAAATGCCATGAAATCGACCCTGCGCTTTTTGCCCGGCCTGTTCCTCTTTTTTTACTCCTTTTTATATGCGGCCCCAGCCGCTGCTCAATCCTATCGCTGGTACGTCCGCCAAGCCGTTTTTTCGAGAAATGGGGAGAAAATCCGCGCCAAACCCGTGATTATTCGCCATTAGTGATATGTGAACCCGAAACTTAAATCTACCTTCGCCGCGCAGGTAGTCCCGTCCGTTTGCCGCAAAGGCGCGGAGAACGCAGCGTTTATTTTGAGAAAAATAAAAACTCCGCGTTCTCCGCGCCTTTGCGGTAAAACCCGGAATCAGGGACGATTTTATATAAACCGAGAAACGCGCTCCGAGATGAAGGTGTCCCTTAATTGGCTGAAAACCTATATTCAGACAGATAAAAACCCCGAAGAAATAGCCGATTTGTTGACCTCCATTGGCCTCGAAACCGAGGGGGTGGCTCTTTTTGAGACCGTCAAGGGCGGCCTAAAAGGCATCGTCGCGGGCCATGTCCTTACCTGCGAACGGCTCGACCAGCCTGGCAAGACCATTTCCCTCACCACTGTTGATGTTGGCCGCGATGCACCGTTGCAAGTGATCTGCGGCGCGCCGAACGTGGCCGCCGGGCAAAAAGTCTGGGTCGCCGTCCCCGGCACGTCCCTTTTTCCGAACAATGCGGACACGCCATTTGTGATTGGCGAGCGCAAAACCTACGGCCATTTGAGCCAAGGGATGATCTGCGCGGAGGACGAACTCAACCTCGGCCACTCGCACGCGGGCATCATGGTTTTGGATGAAAATATGCCCATCGGAACGCCCGCCGCCGATTTTTACAAAATAGAAAACGATGTAATCATCGAGGTCGGTTTGACCCCGAACCGATCGGACGCGACCTGCCACCGGGGCATCGCTGCCGACCTTGCCGCCTGTTTAAAAGTGCGCGATTTGGGCGGCAAAAATTTACAAGTTGTTGAAAACCAACTTTTTACAGAAAAAAAGGGCGTCGCGCCCATTTCTGTTTCTGTTGAAAATACAGAGGCTTGTCCGCGATATGCGGGCGTGGTGATCTCAAATCTGAAGGTCGCCGAAAGCCCCGAATGGCTCAAAAACCGGCTGAAATCCATCGGCGTGCGCACGATCAACAACGTCGTCGATGCCACCAATTTTATCCTCCACGACCTCGGGCAACCGCTCCATGCGTTCGACCTCGCGGAAATTTCGGGCAACAAGATCATCGTAAAATGCCTCCCGGCGGGGACAAAATTCGAGTCGCTCGACGGAACGGAGCGGACGCTTTTTGCCGAGGATTTGATGATCTGCGACGGCGAATCCAACCCGATGTGCATCGGCGGCGTGTTCGGCGGCGCGACCTCAGGGGTGAAAAATTCGACGACGGCCATCTTTTTGGAGGCCGCGCATTTTTCGCAAAAAACCATCCGGCGGTCGATGACGCGGCACAATTTGCGGACGGACGCGGCGCGGATATTTGAAAAAACGAGCGACCCGAATTTGTGCGTCGAGGCATTGAAAAAGGCCGCCGCGCTGATCTGCGAACTTGCGGGCGGCGAATTCGCCTCCGAAATCCACGATTTTTACCCAAATCCGGTCGAAAAGGCGCGGATCGTTTGCCAAGATGCGGACATCGAGCGGATCATCGGCATGAAATTCACCCGCGAACGGCTCAAAGAGATCCTCGGTGCGCTCCAAATCGGCATCGAAAACGAGACGGCGCGCAGCTTCACCGCCGTCGTCCCGACCAACAAAGCGGAGGTCACCCGCGAGGCGGACATCGCCGAGGAGGTGCTGCGGATGATCGGCACCGACAACGTGCCGCTCCCGGGGACCATCAAAATGTCGCTCGAAGTCACCCAAAAACCGGACGCGACGGCACTGCGGAACCTCGTCAGCGAGCAAATGGTCAGCAGCGGTTTGACCGAGATCATGGCACTTTCGCTGTCGAACTCGGCTTTTTATGGGCATTTGCCGGAAGAAAGCCTCGTTTTTGTGAACAACACGGCCAATCAGGGGCTGGATGTTTTGCGGCCATCGATGCTTTTTGGTGGCCTCGAAACCATCCGGCACAACCAAAACCGGCAGTCGAGCGACCTCAAATTGTTCGAGTTCGGGAAAATTTACCAAAAAAACGGCGACGCCTACGGCGAATCAAAACGCCTCTCGCTTTTCCTGACCGGGGCGCGGCAGGCCGAAAACTGGCAGAAACCAGCGAAACAATCGGTCGATTTTTTCAGCCTTAAAGCATTGGTATTCAATGTGTTGCAGCGGATTGGCGTGGCCAATTTTCAGGAAACTGCTTTTGAGAACGAGACTTTTCAGGCCGGCCTCAAATTGCACCGCGGGCCAAAAACCTTGGTCGAATTGGGTCTGGTGCAACCCAATTTTTTGAAAAAAATGGACGTGAAAAACGCCGTCTTTTTCGCCGATTTCGATTGGGACAACGTGCTGGGCGCGCTGAAAAACAACCGCATCAAATTTCAGGAGATCGGCCGCTTCCCGACCGTGCGCCGCGACCTCGCGCTCGTCGTCGATTCGGCGGTCGGGTTTGGAGAGATCCGCGGGCTGGCACAGAAATCGGCCAAAAAGCTGTTGAAAGAGATCAACCTTTTCGACGTGTTCGAGAGCGCGGAAAAGCTTGGCGAGGGCAAAAAAAGCTGCGCCGTGAGCTTTGTTTTTGAGGATATCGAAAAGACGTTGGGCGAAAAAGAGATCGAGGAAGTGATGGGCGGGCTGCAAAAGGTTTTTGAGGAAAAACTGGGCGCGGTCGTGCGGAAATGATGTACCGGCGACTTCAGTCGCCGAAAGTTTGACATAAAATTCGGGGGCCAAAACCGCCGGTACAAAAATGAACAACCCTTTCATCGTCATCGAGGGCCTCGACGGATCCGGCAAATCGTCGGCATCCAAACGGTTGGCGGAGATTTTGAACGAAAAGTTCGACGGCGCGGTGAAAACGACCTTCGAGCCGAACGACCATAGCTGCGGCGGGCAGTTCATCCGGGATGTTTTGACAAAAAAAATCACGGACATTCACCCCCGGCAACTGGCCTTTTCGTTCGCGGCAAACCGGTTGGACCATTGTTCGAGGACGATCGAGCCGTGGTTGAGTGAGGGGGTGACTTCGAGTCACCCCCTCACTACCGGGTCGAAACGGATGATCTTGTGCGACCGATTTTATATGTCGTCGCTCGTTTATCAGAGTTTTGGGGAGTTCCCAATGGACGCGGTTTTTGAGCTGAACCGGTTTGCGAAGCGGCCCGATTTGACCTTTTTCATCGAAGTTTCTGATGAAATCTGTTATAAAAGAATGGCCATCCGAAACCAACCGCAGGAGCTTTTTGAGGAAAAACTCGCCCAAACACGGGAGAAATACCGGGCGGCCATCGATTTTTTGAGAAAAAAAACGGGCGAGGAAATTGTTGAAATTGACGGGAGCGGGACGGTCGAAGAAGTGGCCGGAGCGATCTTGAAAGAAATAGAAAACCGTTTTCCGGCATGGAAAATCGGCTGATTTATATCGTCTGAACGGAGATTTTTATGATTTTTGGGATTAACCGTCAAAAAAATTAACATTCAGAAATTGACCAAAAAACCACCATTCAATCACCTAACTAAACATCCAACCAAACCATGGATATAGGAATCGGACTATTTATTGGCTTGGCCGTCGGTGCGGTCATCGCCTACTTTTTGGGCAACCAACTTTTGAGGAAAAACACCGACGCCGCCGTCGCAGAGGCCAACCGCAAGGCCGACACGACCGTCGCCGAGGCCCGCATCGCCGCCGAGCGAATGACCAGCGAGGCCCAGATCAAGCGCGACCAGATGATCTCGCAGGCCGAGCGCAAAAACGAGGAGATCAAGCAGCAAAAGATCAACGAGGTGCGCGACCGCAACAATCAGGCACGGTCGGAATTTGACAAGGAAAAGGGTGCTCACATCGAGGAAATGAAGGGCCGCGAGATAAAGGTCGTCAACCTCGAAGGCGAACTGAAGCTCAAACAACAGGCTTTCAAGAGCCGCGAGGACGAAGTCGAACTGAAAAAAATGGAGGTCGAGCAGTCGCAAAAAGACGCGGCCACGCTCCGCGAGAACCTCGACAAGCAGCTCCAGATCGTCGCAAAAAAGAAGGCGGAACTTGAAGCGGCCAACGAGGACCGCATCAAAATGCTCGAAAAAGTGGCCAGCCTTTCCGAAGCCGAGGCCAAGGACCAGCTTTTCGACGCCATCCGCCAAAAAGCGGAGAGCGAGGCCATGAGCATCGTCAAAGATGCCATCACCGACGCGAAACTGAACGCCAACAAAGAAGCCAAAAAAATCATCGTCGCCACCATCCAGCGGATGGCCGCAGAGTTCACGATCGAGAACACGGTCTCCGTTTTCAACCTCGAAAACGACGAATTGAAAGGCCAGATCATTGGCCGCGAGGGCCGCAACATCCGCGCCCTCGAAGCCGCGACGGGCGTCGAACTGATCGTGGACGACACGCCGGAGGCAATCGTCATTTCCTCTTTTGACCCCGTGCGGCGCGAAATCGCCCGGCTCTCGCTCCAACGGCTCGTGGCCGACGGGCGGATCCACCCGGCGCGGATCGAGGAAGTTGTGGCAAAAGTCCGCAAGCAATTGGACGAACAGATCATGGAAATAGGGGAGCGCACGGTCATCGAACTCGGCATCCACGGCCTCAACCCGGCCCTCGTCCGCTACATCGGGCGGATGCGCTTCCGGTCGTCGTACGGGCAAAACCTGCTCAAACACTCCATCGAGACAGCCGAACTTTGCAGCCTCATGGCCGCCGAGCTGGGCATGAACCCGAAACAGATCAAAATGGCCAAACGCGCCGGCCTCCTCCACGATATCGGCAAGGTGGCCGAGGAGGAAACGGAGCTTTCGCACGCGCTCTACGGCATGAAAATCTGCGAGGAAATGGGCGAGCACCCGGTCATCATCAACGCCGTCGGGGCGCACCACGACGAGGTCGAAATGAACAATATCATCTCGCCGATCGTGCAGGCCTGCGACGCCATTTCGGGCGCACGGCCGGGCGCGAGGCGCGAAATCTTGGACAATTACCTCAAACGCATCCACGAACTGGAGGACATCGCGATGTCGTACGACGGCGTTTCAAAGGCATTCGCCATGCAGGCGGGCCGCGAGCTGCGCGTCATCGTCGAGTCCGACCGCGTGGACGACCAATATGCGGAGGACGTGGCGTTCAAGATCTCGCAAAAAATACAGGACGAAATGCAGTACCCCGGCCAGATCAAGGTCATCGTCATCCGGGAGCACCGGGCGGTGCAGTTTGCGCGTTGAGGTTTGCTTTTTGGCAAAAAAATGCCGCCCGGAGGTCGTGATGACTGCCGGGCGGCTTTTTTTTTGGATGAAAATTTTCATTTTCAACAACAGCATTGCACTTCTTGTCCCAATATTTTGAACTTCCTGCCGAAACACCTTTATTTGTAAAAAAAATGCTGCCCATGGTTGCCGATCAAGTTGATATCTATGAAGAATATGCCGATTTCTTGGCCAGCCTCGACCCGGAACGGGTGCTGAAATACCAGATTTCCGAAAAAAAACAAACCCGGTTGAAGGTCTTGCTTTCCAAAAACCAAGGCACCGGATTGAGCCTTGACGAACAGGCCGAGATGGAGCATTATTTTACCATAGAGCGTATTGTCCGACTGGCAAAAGTGTACGCGCTCGAACGATTGGCAGCCTGATGAGCCGCTATATTCCCGAAAAATTGCGCAAACGGGTGGCCGAACGGGCCGCTTTTAGGTGCGAATATTGCCGCATGGAGCATTTGTTCTCCGGCGTTCAATTCGAAATTGACCATATCGTCGGCCTTAAACATGGAGGCGTTTCCCTTCTTCAAAACCTTGCATATTCCTGCGCAATCTGCAACGGCCACAAGGGCAGCGATTTTTGTACTTTCCTCGACAACCATGAAGATATCGTCCGTTTTTTCAACCCAAGAAAGGACAATTGGTTTGAACATTTTGATGTCAAAAATGGGCTGATCTTGCCCAAAACAAGGATTGGTGCGGCCACCGTAAAAATATTGGCGTTCAACCATTCCGCCGATGTCATTTTCCGGCAAAAACTGATTGCTATTGGGCGGTTTCCCTAAAAAAATGTGCCGCCAACCTCCAATTATTGTCGAGAGCAAGCCATTATTTGACGACCGTCACGCTCCCCGTGACCCGCCGTTTTTCGTCCGAAAACAGGTCTTTGTACTCGAACAAAAAAGTAAAAACGGCCGG
>JANOQP010000196.1:0-3277 GCA_031414895.1 Saprospirales bacterium | reverse complement strand
CTATTCGGACCATTCTTCGATTGACCAACGGAAACCCCAAATTGTATTTGGGCAATTTTGTCGTGTCGGACTGATTTGATTCATTTTTGAAAACCGTCTGCCGAGATTTGAGTTATCCGATAAATGTCCCAATTTTAATTTTGTTTATCTTTAACAAAAAAGATTCATCCGAAATTATGTTTGGCAGATTGTGCTTTTATACTTTTGCACTGTCATCAAAAGTCATTCACCAAATCCTTTATCACGATGAGCAATTTGAAAGAAACCCTTGCAGCCCTTGACGCCCGCGTCGCCAGCGGCGATATCCTCGGCGCATTCGACAACTATTTTGCCGACAACTGCACCACTTTCTCCAACGAAGCCGACCGCACCAACTCGAAGGCCCAAAAGCGCAACGCGCTCATCGGTTTTTTGGGCAACGTGGCCAAGACCAACCGCATCGACCTGATCGGCAAACCGACCATCGACGGCGACGTGACCGTGAGCCATTTCATTTTTGATTTCACCAACAAGTTTGGCCAAAAAATGTACTGGGACGAGTTGATCCGCCGCACTTGGGCCAACAGCCTCGTCGTCACAGAGCAATATCTTGCTTACGAGCCAACCTCGATGCAGTCCGCGAAGCCGTCCGAGACGAAGGCAAAGGCCCCAATCGCCGCAAAACCCGTTGAGGTCGCGACGCCAAAAGCCTCGAAAGCCCCGGCTGCGGCCAAAGCCCCCGCCAAAACGGACGACCTGACCCTCATCGAGGGCATTGGCCCGAAAATCGCCGAGCTTTTGAAAAATGACGGCATCAACACTTTCGCCGAACTGGCTGCCGCAAAGGCCGACAAAGTGAAGGCCATACTCGACGCCGCCGGCCCACGCTACAAAATGCACGACCCAGCGACCTGGTCGAAACAGGCCGCCCTTGCCCGCGACGGCAAAACGGCAGAGCTGAAAAAACTCCAAGATGCCCTCAAAGGCGGGAAAATTGCCTAAAAAGCACTCTGTATAACGCTATAGGAAACAAACTGAACACACCAAAAAGGCCGCCGCGACGCAAATTCGCGGTGGCTTTTTTTGTTTTGGGACAAAAAAAAGCCGCCGAGGGGGTAGCCCGGGCGACTTGTTCTGTACCGAAAATGAACGGGAGATTAGTTGGCCGTGTTTTGATATCGAGCGACGCAAGCTCGTATTTCGGCGTCAAGGAATAACTCTGGGCTGAAACGGAAAACCGCCTCGTGGTTCTCAAAATCGGATTCGAGCGTGGCCTCCAATTGGCCAAAAGCTTCCGTGCGGCGGCCAATTTGGAAAAGCGCGGCGGCGTGGGAAAATGCGATTTCGGGGCCATAACTGTTCAAAAGCCCATCTTCCAATACCAAAAACGCCTTTTTCCAAAGACCTGCCTGCGCGAAAAACGTGGCGTACCGCATCCAATATTTCGGGATCCCGCAGCATTGGACAAGGGATTTCTCGAAATGGCCGACCGCTTTTTTGGGCTTGCCGGTCGCGGCAAAAACCTCTGCGAGAGCGAGGTGGTAATCCGCGTTTTCGTCGTCCCAGAAAATCGCCTGCGCGAAATGCTCGACCGCTTTTTGCAACTGGCCCTCGCGGACGGCACATTCGCCGAGCAGGAAAAAGGCCTCCGAACAGGTATCGTCCAAAACCGTCGCGCGGTGAAAAAGCCTGCGGGCGCTGGTCTGGTTTCCGAGCGCGTCGTGGCATTTTCCCATCAAAACGAGCGTTTCGCTGTCCTGGCCGAGCCGTTGGGTCATTTCCTGGTAGGCGCGGATGGCCAATTTGTACTGGCCCGTTTCAAATGCCAGTTTCCCGAAAGCCTCGTACCCGTCCCGGTAATCGGGGTCAATCAAATAGGAATATTCGTAGCCTTCGAGCGCGTCAGCGGTCATTCCGAGGTTTTCCCATGCCGAGCCGAGGTTGAACCAAGCCCGCGAATTGTAGGGAAAAATATCGATGAGCCGCTCGTGCAGGGCGACGCTTTGGGTAAATTTGCCGGAAAGTTCGACGCAAAGCCAAAGCTCGGTCAAGGCCTCTTCATTATTGGGCTCGCGCAAAAGGACATCTTTGAGATGACGGAATTTTTGACTGATTTCTTTGAAGTGGCTCATGATTTCGTCGCTTGCTCGCGGTTTTGGTTCTGGTCGCTGGCGGATGTCGCGGAGCAGTTCGAGTGCCGGGGCCGGCTTTCCATGATAGCAAAATGCCTCGGCGCGGGCGAGGCCGGCTCGGTATTCGTCGGGGAAAACGGTGGCGGCTTTTTCGAGCAAACGCCTCGCTTCGTCCATTTGGCCGTTTTGTAACAGGAGTTCAGCGCGCCGCAGGTAAAGTTCGCTCGATAGCGGGTGCTGCGTCAAACCATCGGACAAGATGGACTGCGCTTTGCCGAGTTGTCTGATTTTTTCAAAGTAATCTGCCAGCGCACAAAAAACCGTTTCCTCAAAAAACGGCACCGCTCCCTTTTGTGACGCTACCTCGTACTCGAAAACCAAAACATCAAGGCCAGTTTGTTTCTCAATTGAATGATGACTCATAAAGTAGTTTGTTAATGAACACGGGTAAATTTAGCACAAAACCCTTTGGAACGAACAAGATTTAGTTTCATTTTTTTTGAAAATACCGTAAAATTTGTTTTAAATTATTGATTTTTTTTTAAATTTTAATCACTTATAAATATCAATATTTATAAATGATTATTTTTTTAAATTGAAATTGCAATTTTTTTAAATTATTGATTATCAGCTGCAAACATATTTTTTTTATTAGAAATTAACATCAAAAAAAAGTTATTCACACACGTTCCCCGGAATTGACGGCGAAAACGTGACTCGGTGTCGTTTCTGTGACACCAATTTTAAGTGGGCATAGATTTTCGAGATGAAAAAATCTGAAGGCTCCCGAACATTTTATGGGTAGAAAAATGTTTTGAACAATCATTTTTCAAAAACAAGCCATCTTTTTTGCACCATTTTTGCAGCCGCTTCCCGACCATCCGTTCCGATTCCATGACACGATTGACGCGCCTCCTTTTCCCGTTTTTGTTTCAAATCCCGCTTTTTGTCAATGCTCAATTTGACAAGGCCAATGATTTATACACAGCAAAACAATATGCAGCTGCCATCCCATATTTTGAAAAGGGCCTGTTGGAAAAGGACAACCTCTCGGCAAAAGCCCGCCTCGCCAATTGCTACCGGTTGACCAACAAAATGGAACAGGCCGAGGCCATTTATGCCGTCATCGTCGAGCAACCGAAGGCCAAGCCCGATGCTTTTTTGCA
>JANOQP010000195.1:0-3722 GCA_031414895.1 Saprospirales bacterium | reverse complement strand
CGCCCGCCGCGCCCGCGCCCAGATTTTTTTTTCAGGAATATTTAACCGAAACAGACCGCCGCCGCCGTCGTTCAATTGAACAGATTGGCGGTTTTCGCATTTATCTTTGTCCCGAAACCGAATCCCGTTTTCACCAAAAACATTACTTTTTCGATGAAAAAATTGTTTTTCCTGCTCGTTTTGAGCGTTTTTTTCGCTGCCGCTGGATTTTCGCAGGGCATCGAATTTTTCCACGGTTCGCTCGACGAGGCACTCCGAAAAGCGAAGGCCGAGGAAAAACTCGTCTTCATCGACTGTTTCACAACTTGGTGCGGCCCATGCAAACGGATGGCCGCGCAGGTCTTCCCGGACGCGGAAGTGGGCGCGTTCTTCAACGAAAATTTCATCTCGCTCAAAATCGATATGGAGAAAGAGGCCGGCCCGGCGATCTCAGATAAATACATCGTCTCGGCCTACCCGACGCTCCTTTTTTTGGACACGGAAGGCAAATTGATGCAAAAAAAAGTCGGTGCGCTCTCGGCGGACGTGCTGCTCGACGCAGCCAAAAAGGTCATCGGCAAGACCGAGCAACTCTCGGATTTCTCGAAACTTTACGAAGAGGGCAACCGCGAGCCGGAGACCATCCTCGGCTATGTGAAGGTGCTCAACCGTTCGGGAAAACCGAGCCTGAAAGTGGCCAACGACTACCTGAAAACGCAAAAAGACCTGACCACGCCGTTCAACTTGAAGTTCATTTTCGAGGCGACGAGCGAGGCCGACTCGCGGATCTTTGACCTTTTGGTTGAAAACCGGGAAAAAATCTCTGCGCAGGAAAAGCCTGCGATGGTCGATGCCCGCATTCAAAAAGCCTGCGACGGCACGGTGCGCAAGGCGATCGAGTACAAATCGCCCGACCTGCTGAAAGAGGCGCAATCGAAAATGCAAAAGCACCTCCCCGAACGCGCCGAAAAATGGGGCTGGGCAGCCGAAATGCAGTATTTCGCCGCGCTGAAAGACGTGGACGGCTACCTTTCGGCCTGCAAGGATTGTCAAAAAAAGGACGTAAAAGGCGACGCGGCCCGCCTCTTGCAGCTTGCAAAAGACCTGATGGCCTATTTCCCGCAGGAACCAAAGGCCGCGAAACAGGCCGAAAAATGGCTCGAAACGGCGGCCAAAAATGGCGGCCTGCCCGAATATTGGTTCCAGTATGCAAAGGTTTTGCAGCACAACGGCAAAAAATCGGATGCCCGCGAGGCCGCACAAAAAGCGAAAAGCATCGCTGCTGAAAAAGAATCCGAAGCGGTTTTGAAGAACCAGATCGAGGTTTTTTTGAAGAACCTGGATGGGGAGCAAGGGGGGTGAATCGGGCAAAAAAATGAAATCGGGATAGATTTGCCAAACAAAATTGAGCTATGCTGAATTTCGATTCAAAAGGTTTTTTGACCCCTGATACAAAACTGCCAAGTAATTGGAATGAGCTTGTACTTGAATTTGTTTCAAAATTTGATAAACAGACCAAGCGGGCGGCATTGTTTGAGGAATTCAAGCGGTATTTTCGAGACCTTTTTGACGTGTTGGGGATTGATGAAATTGAGGTCTGGGTCGATGGAAGTTTTGCAACACGCAAGGAAAACCCGAACGATATTGACTTTGTGTTTTTCCTTGACACAGATCTGGCCGAACAATTTGCCGACCTGATAGGCCGTCAATTCACCCACCCTGAATCAAAACAGATGTATCACATGGACGCTTTTTTGCTCCGCCAATTTCGGGAATCGCACCCCGAACACTATTTCACGGTTTCAGATAAAGCGTATTGGCATTCACTTTTTTCAAGGACGCGGAAAGATCGGCGCGGGCTATCCTCCAAAAAAGGGTTTATCGAACTAAAAATTTCACGCCATGATGTCTAAAAGCAAAGGGATTGTCTCCCAAATCGAGGATTTGCTGCTGCAAATCGAGCGACTTGACCAGCTAATTTCTGCGCACGGCAAGGCCAATCACTTGATTGAGGTGAAACAATTCGAATCCCTCAAACTTGGCTTCGTCAAAGACCTCCTCACATTGCTCATCAACTCGAAGCTCAACCTCGCCGAGCCGCAGACCTTCCCGCTCGTCCACCAATTGCTGGAAAATTTGTACCCGAACTTTCGACAGGGAGAAAGTCGGTCGGCTGAATATTTGGCCGTCGAGACGGTGCTGTCGCCCGTTTTGGCCAAAAGGCAAGTGGTCGGACAGGCGATGTGATCAAGCCAAATTATTATCAAAAACTCAATTTTTTCAATGAAACATATCCAAATCCTCCCCATCGTCACTTTTGCCTTTTGCCTTTTTACTGTTGCCTTGCGAAGCCAGGAGGGCATGACCTTCAAGCACAACGGCGAATGGGCCGCCGCCCTCGAACAGGCCCGCGCCGAGAACAAGCTCATTTTCATGGATGCCTTCACGACCTGGTGCGGCCCGTGCAAAATGATGTCCGCGCAGGTCTTCCCGAACACGGACGTGAGCAAGTTTTTCAACGGCTCGTTCATCAATGTCAAAATGGACATGGAAAAGGGCGAGGGCATCGAACTGGCCCAACGCTTCAAGGTCATGGCCTACCCGACGCTACTTTTTATCGACCCGGCGGACGGGAGCATCGTCCATCGGACTGCCGGTTTTCACGCCGTGGACGAGTTTATCCAACTCGGAAAAAACGCGCTCGACCCCGCAAAACGCCTCCGTTCGATGGACAACCGGTACGCGAAAGGCGACCGCGACCCGGAGTTTTTGTTCAACTATACGGCGGTGAAGGCCGCGAGCTACGATGGTTCGGTTGGGCCGATTGCGGAGGAATACCTCAAAACGCAGTCCGACTGGAAAACAGAGCGCAACCTCAAGTTCATATTCGACCATGTGGAAAATGCCGACTCGGAGATCTTCCGTTTTTTGTGCAAAAACCAATCGCTTTTCCTGAAAAACGTGGGAAAACAGGCCGTTTCTGACAAAATCGAGGGCATCGTCGGGCAATCCATCGAGGGAAAACCTGATATCACGATCGAAGAGGTGAACCAAATTTTCAAGACCGCCTACCCCGATGGCGGCGAGGAATTCGCCTCGCGGTACCGCCCAACTTTTTATCGCAACCGGGGCGACCGCGACAATTTTGCCAAATCCGCCATTGCCCATTACAAAAAATACCCGTCGAAAAACGCCGAGGAGCTGAACACAATCGCCTGGGATTTTTTTCAATTTATCGACGACGAAAAATCGTTGAAAACGGCGGCGAAATGGGCGAAAAAATCCACCAAGATTGCCCCGTCCTTTTACAATTTCGACACGCTGGCCGCGCTCAACTACAAATTAAAGAACAAAAAACCGGCCTTAAAAGCTGCCCAAAAAGCCATCGAACTGGCCCGTGCCGCTGGCGAGGATTACACCGCGACGCAGGAGCTTTTGACAAAAATACAGGCGCTCTGAACTTGTTTTTGCCTCAAATTTTAACGAAAAAATGTCCGCACAGCCCACCACAAACCTCGGCAAAGTCACCACCACGATCGAAAACGGTATCGCCCGGATCGAGTTTTTTCACCCGTCGCACAATTCGCTGCCGTCCAATTTGCTCAACGGGCTGATAGCCGCTTTTGAGGCTGCGGGGCAAGATCCGGCGGTCGTCGCCGTCGTCCTTTCGAGCGCGGGCGAGCGCACTTTTTGCGCGGGCGCGAGCTTCGACGAACTGGCCGCAATCGATAATTTCGAGACCG
>JANOQP010000194.1:0-8053 GCA_031414895.1 Saprospirales bacterium | reverse complement strand
CTTTTAAGAATATCAAGAAGCGGTCAATCATTTCTTATTCAATCCTGTTCTTTTTGGGAACGTTGTTCATTGTTTCCAATATCCCGTTCAGCATCGGCGCGTTTATGAACGAGCGGTTTATCTATATTTCCTCTGTTGCTTTTTGTCTGTTGTCAGCCTGGTTTTTTATTGAAAAATTACCAACTTTATTAAGGAACAACAAAGAAATCATTGGTATCGCAGCGCTATTGGTGATAGCGGGCCTTTATTCATTTAGGACAATTACCCGTGTGCCGGATTGGGCGACTGCTTTATCGTTAAATGGTTCTGCCATTGTCAATTCGCCCAATTCCGCACGGGCAAATTGCTTTATCGCAGTTGCTTTGTTTGAACACGTCTATCGGCCTGCGACCAATAAAATGGCGCTGCGCGGCACCGTTGATTCTATGGAACGTTATATCAACCGTTCATTGGAAATCTATCCAAATTATAGTTCCGCATTGCAAATGAAACCGGGGATTGTTGCCGAGCGATATGATTTTGACAAGGATTTGCCAAGGTTGCTCAATGATTTTTATAGTGTTTTGGACAAGCGGCCACAGAACAAATTTATTGAGGATTATGTCAATTATCTAAAAAGCCGCACCCCGCAAAACGACGCGCTCCTCGCCGATTTTTGCCGAAAAGTGGGCTATGATATTTGTTATAAAAAATACCGGAACCAACAACTTGCGGCCCGTTGGTTGAGCATCGGTTTGATTGTCCAGCCCAACAATCCGGTGCTTTTGGCGACTTTGGGCGAGGTGCAATCGGGCGGGAAACCGACGACAATCAAGCCGCCGGGGAATTGATTGTTGTCTGAACTATGATTTGTGTGATTTTTATGATTTATCTGATTCCCCAAAATCATGACAATCATAAAAATCAAAGAAATCATAGTTCAGACAAAAAAATCAAATAAATCACCGTTCAGACCGCAACCCAATCGCCTTTTTGTATTTCAAAAAAGTCTCAAACGCACTTATCCGTGCAATCGTCCAGCCCGCTTTCCCGTCCAAAAAACCGCGCCCGATGACGAACGTTTTTAGCCATTTCGCGACCGGGTTCAAGACCAATTGAAACCAGAAAACCGGCTTGTTTTGTGCTATTAAAAACGCCGCGCCTTTTGTGGAATAATCATGTGCCTTGCGCCAATGAGCTTCGACCGTCGGGAAGCTGAAATGCAGCAGGTTCCCATCCAAAAGAAGTAGGCCTGGGCTGCTTTTATCGTAAAATTCAAATTTTTCATGCGGGTTTTTGCCCGCCCAACAGCCCAGTCGCGTATCAAAAAGCCGCAATTTTGGGTCGGGGTACCAGCCGCTGTGATAGATCCAGGTGCCGCAATAATTGGTCAGCATCCGCAATTTATAGCCCGGCAAAACCCAGTTTTCCTTTATTTTTAAAATGGACCTTTGAAGTTCCCCGTCCGGGCATTCATCCGCATCGACCGATAGAACATGGGGGAATTTTGCCTGCGCAATGCCAAAATTCTTCTGACCCATAAAATTGTCAAATGCGCGGGCGACCACTTTTGCGCCCATTTTTTCCGCGATTTCGACCGTCCGGTCGGTCGAATGGCTGTCAATCACAACGATTTCATCGGCAATCGGGGCAAGTGCGGCGAGGCAACGGGCGATGTTCGCCTCCTCGTTTTTGGTGATGATGACGGCGGAAATGGGTGTCATAAATTGATTGGGAAAAGTTTGCACAAAAATAAATCAGCGGGCAAAAGTTCTATTTTCGCGCTGTTTTTGACCTAAAACTTGCAATTTTTAATAAAAAATCATCCAAACAGATGCCCAAAGTACTCGTCACCGGCGGGACCGGATATATCGGCAGCCACACGATTGTTGATTTGCTGGAAAACCAGTTCGATGTTTTTTCGGTGGACAATTACCTCAACTCGGACGCGAAACCGCTGGCGGGCATCAAAAAAATCACGGGCAAGGCCGTCAAAAACTACCCGACCGACCTTTGCGACCTCAAAAAAACGCGCGCCATTTTCGAGAAAAACCCTGGGATTGATGGGGTCATCCATTTTGCCGCGCTCAAATCGGTGCCGGATTCGGTCGAGGACCCGCTCCTTTATTTCAAGAACAACCTCGAAAGTTTGCTCAATTTGCTGGTCTGCATGAAGGAATTTGGCGTAAAAAACCTGATTTTTTCATCATCATGCTCCGTTTATGGCAATGCGAAACAACTGCCCGTGACCGAGGAAACGCCGATGGAGGACGCAGAAAGCCCCTACGCCCGCACCAAACAGATCGGCGAACAGGTGCTGCGCGATTTTTGCCGGTTCAACCCGGATTTCAACGCGATCTTGCTACGCTATTTCAACCCAGCCGGTTCGCACCCGACCGCGATCATCGGCGAGAACCCGCGCAACGCTGCCACCGCGCTTGTCCCCGTCATCACCGAAACAGCAGCAGGGCGGCGCACGGAAATGGTCGTTTATGGCGACGATTATCCGACGCGCGACGGCTCGTGCATCCGCGATTTTATCCATGTGATGGACCTGGCGAACGCCCACACAAAGGCCCTCGATTATCTTTTGAAAAAGAAAAATGCGGCGAACTGCGAAGTTTTCAACCTCGGCGCGGGCGCGGGCGTGACGGTTTTGGAGGCCGTCCGTGCATTTGAAAAGGCGAACAAATTAACCTTCAACTGGCGAATCGGCCCCCGGCGCGAGGGCGATGTCGAGGCCATTTTTGCCGACACGAAACGGGCGAACGAACAGCTTGGATGGCTTCCAAAGTTCAGCATCGAGGACGTGATGCGGTCGGCTTGGAAATGGGAGAAAAAACGCGGGAAGAAGTAGGTTTTGGGGAGTGCGATTGATTTCTGGTTTATTGAAAAACAGTAACTACTTAGCACCCTAGCCCCAGAGGGGCGAAATGTTGGTAGCACACGCCACGAACCAGTTTTATTTAGCCCCAGCGGGGCGGAATGTTGGTTGTTAGTCAAACATTTCGCCCCTCTGGGGCTAAAAACCAGTCATTTATACAAATCCTACCAACATTTCGCCCCTCTGGGGCTAGGGTGCTAAGTAGTTACGAAAAACAAAGGTCGGACCACCTTTCGTTTTTCAGGTTGAAATATTTGCAGGCAACAAATTAGCGGTTTGAAAAAGTGCGGGCCACAATTTTTGGTCTGCACGAACCCTGTTCCTTCGAGATAAAAACAAAAATAGATGATCATGAAAAAACATTTTTTGCTAGCCAACCTATTGATTTTCAACCTGTTGGCCTCCGCCCAGACCGATGCATGGCACGTCGTCGGCGAAAAAATCGACCCGGCCAATTATTACGGCGTGACGATGGCCAACGGCATGATCGGCCTCGTGTCGTCGCCAGAGCCGATGCACATTTCGACCTCCGTTTTGAACGGCACGTTCGACAATTATTTCCGGGGCCGCGTGTCCAATATTTTGCAGGGCTTCAATTTTTTGAACATGAACCTCGATGTCAATGGCCGCCGCATGGGCCGCGCCGACATCCGCGACTATCGCCAGGTCTTGGACATGAAAAACGCGGAACTGACCACCACTTTTGAGGTCGGCGACCAGCTTTCGGTTTCGCAAACGATGCTCGCGCTGCGGCATTTGCCCTATTCGGCGATGGTCCAGATGGAGTTGAAAGCAAAAAAAGACTGCGAACTTTTGATCTACAACGAGATCGAATCGCCCGCGCACTTGCAGGACGTGCGGAATGTTTATGCCGAAATCGACCGGCCCCACGCGCTGATCCGGTTGATGAGCTCGTACGCAAAATCACCGTCGGGCGAGACGACGGTCGCGGCGACGACCTCTTTTATTTTTGAGGAAAAACATGGTTCCGAGCCAAAAATCATCCACGAGGACTGGGATTTCAACCGCCATTTGACCAAGTTCTACAAAAAAATGAAGGCCGGGGAAACCTACAGTTTCGCGCTCGTCGGCTCAACGATCAGTTCGCAACAGACAGCCGACCCGTTCAATGAGAGCGAGCGGCTGACCATTTTTGCCGCACTCGAAAAAGCCCCGCGCCTATTGAAAAGGCACCGTGCCGCTTGGGACGAACTGTGGAAAAGCGATGTGGTCATCGAGGGCAGCGTGGACGAGACGCGCGATGTGCGGTTCGCGCTATACCACCTGTATTCGTTCGCGCGAGCCGGCACGTCGAACAGCCTTTCGCCGATGGGTTTGAGCGGATTGGGCTACAACGGCCACGTTTTTTGGGACACAGAGCTTTGGATGTACCCGCCAATCTTGGTTTTGCAGCCCGAAATCGCGAAAAGTTTGCTCGAATACCGTTTCCAACGGCTCGACGCGGCGAAGGCCAACGCGTTCAAGCACGGTTACAAAGGCGCGATGTTCCCATGGGAAAGCTCGAAAACCGGTGACGAGGACACCCCGGTCTGGGCTTTGACGGGGCCTTTTCAGCACCATATCACGGGCTGCGTCGGCTGGGCTTTTTGGAAATATTACGAAGTGACGAAGGACAAAGAGTGGCTGCGGACGCGCGGTTGGCCCATTTTGGAGGCCGCTGCCGACTTTTGGGCAAGCCGCGTGGACCGCAACGGCCCCGGCCATTTTGACATCATCAACGTCATCGGCGCGAACGAATGGCAGGAGAACATCGACAACAACGCCTTCACCAACGGCATGGCCAAAACCTGTCTCGAACAGGCGACCGCTGCCGCAAAAGAGCTTGGCCTCGTGCCAAACCCCGATTGGATGCTGGTTGCGCAAAATATTCCAATTTTAAAATTTCCTGACGGAACAACGAAAGAAAACGAAACTTACGACGGCGTTACCATAAAACAGGCCGATGTAAATTTGCTGGCCTATCCGCTAAAAGTCATCACCGACCCGGTGCAGATCAAGAAAGACCTTGATTATTATGAACCTCGAATGGCGACCGATGGGCCGGCGATGGGCAACGCGATTTTGGCGGTTTCCGCCGCCCGGTCGGGAAATGTGGATCGCGGCTACGACCTCTGGAAAAAAAGTTATCAGCCAAATCGCGTGCCGCCGTTCGGAGTTTTGAGCGAGTGCGCGGGGGGGACAAACCCCTATTTTGCGACGGGCGCGGGCGGTTTTTTGCAGGCGACGATGATGGGATTTGGTGGGTTGGAAATCGGGCCGACGGGCATAACGCAGTTGAAAACTAAATTGCCGAAAGGCTGGAAATCGCTCAAAATCACGGGGGTCGGACTGGAAAAAAAGACGTTTGAGGTGAAATAGGATTGTGCAGGGAAAGGGTTGTTTGGCTACATTTGTAACCGAACACTCTTTCCAACTTGCACGATTTTATGAACTCGACAACACTTCAACGCACAATTTTTGCCCTTTTTGTCCCGATTTTCTTTTTCAAAAATGGAATTTCCGCCCAAACGGAAATCACCGCTTTTCACCGCTGCGGCCAGACTTTTATCACTTGGGCCGAAAACCCGATGGCCCAGCAATACCGGGCCTATCGCCACACGGAGGAGATAAATATCGGCAACTTTGCGCAGGCGCAATTGATCGCAACGCTCGGGCAAGGAAGCGGCCGCCATATCACCGAAGAATGGCGCAATAACGGTTTTTACAATACAGTCCAGACCCGTTTTGTCATCAACGACCTTGGCACGGAACTGCCGATCGGCACGGGTCTCGCGGTCTGGACAACGCAGCCGGGCGAGGCGGGCGGCGCATTTTATGCGATTGTGCGGGTGCAGGACGGGCAGGAAATTTTGGAAATTTTGCCCGGCGCGAACAGCCTTCAAAATGCGGTTGCCGAGACGCTCGCCGAGCCTTGTCCGGTGAAGGTTTGGCAATCGGCGGACGGGCTTTCGGCGGTCTTCACGCAGTTCGTGGACATCAAAAACTGGAACATCACCTACGAAGGTTTTGCCTACAATTATGCCGTGATGAAGCCCGCGGGCTACGATCCGACGGTCAGTTACCCGCTGTGTTTTGATCTCCATTGTTGGGGCTGCCGCTACAACCCGACGCTCGCGGGAGGCTCGCCTTTCGGGCTGCCCGTCATCATGGTCCAACCCGACGATGCGGGGAAAACGTGGTGGTTCGGCTTTTCAAAAACACACCAATATCGCGCCCAATGGCCCGATGCGAACTGGTTTTTGCCTACGGATCCGGCACTTTCCGGGCCGATTGTCAATTACACGGAACAGCGCGTCCTGAAAATAATCGATGACCTCGACCAGGTCGGCGGTTATAATTATGACAAAAACCGCGTCTATTTTTGGGGTAATTCGATGGGCGGCACCGGCGTTTTGACCCTCGCCTCGCGCTATCCCGATATTATCGCGGCGGGCTACGGGTCGCTCCCGGTGACCAATTTTGAGGTTTCTCATTGGAACTTTGAATGCGCCGTCATGTGGGGCCCAACTTGGCTTGACCTCCCTGTTGAGATTGTCGGGAAGCATGCCACACACCTCCAAAATTATGCTGGCCAAAGCATTTGGGACTGGCAAAACACCCAAAAACAGATGCGCGACCGCCAAGCCGACGAGATGGCCTACCTCTGCACAGCGCACGGCGATGCCGATAATTATGTCGAATGGTGGAACCAGGGCCAGCCGTGGTACGACCAAATGCAGGATTCGATGCGGCGCGGCGGGTCGGGCTGGACGCAAAACATGGGCGGCCACGACTGGATGGGCTTCAAGGGGACGGGTCTCAATTGGGGCTGGCTGCCGAACACGGGCGACCAATGGAAATTTCGGAAGGACGAAAGTTTCCCGGCGTTCACCCGCTTTTCGGGAAATTCGTGGACCAACCACAACCTCAATATCCAATATGCCGCCCCGTCGAACGGCAGTTTTCCCGGAACGATCACCGACACGCCCGTGGAATGGGCCATTTCGCTGAAACTCGCCGACCACCCAGCTTTTGCCAGCACTTTTAATATGCTTTTCGACAGTGCTTGGGTGGATGTCACGCCGCGAAGGCTGCAAAATTTTGTGGTCGAGCCGGGCAAAAATTACAAATGGGCCTGGTCGGAAGAGGCGACGGGCGCGGTCTTGGCTGAAGGCATTTTCGCACCCGACGCGCACAAACTTTTGACCGTCCCGCAAATTTTGGTGAAAAATGCGCCGCGTCGGTTGCGCATCGTCCCGGATGATTTTGTGCCGCAGCCTTGCGAAAAACCACTCGGACTGGCCCAAGCGGACAGCTCCGCGACGACGGCCGGGCTGGGCTGGATGGCGCAGCCGGACGTGATCGGCTTTTACATCGAACACCGAAAACTGGGAAACCCCGACTGGGTTTTGGACTCGGCGGCGCAAAATTTCATTCAAATCCAGGACCTCGATCCCTGCACTTTTTATGAATCAAAGGTCCGCGCCATTTGCAGCACTACCTTGGGCGATTGGTCGGATATTTTGGTTTTTAAGACCACAAATTGCACGGTAAATTCCATTGACTTCAATGAATTTGGCACGGCCAATATTTACCCAAACCCATCCAACAAGTCTGTGAACTTCTGTGTGAAATCGTTGTATTTTTCAGAAAACCCAGTCGTGCAGCTCTATGATTTTTTGGGCAAAAAATGGGTTGAAAAAACCATGGCAATGAGTGGGGGGAATTGTGTTGAACTCAATTTGGAAACCGTGCCGACGGGGGTTTATCAATTGATTTTGCGGGCAGAAAACGGGCGGATTTTTTCGGCGAAAATGGTGGTTGCCCGGTAAAAGAAAAAGGTCGGAGCGGTTTATGACCGCTCCGACCTTCGAAAATCTTGCCCAACTTTTTCGAGGGGCAAACTATTTCCCCAACAATTTCTGGTACCTCGATTTGTCCAGCAATAGCTTGACCGCTTCGCCGATCTCCGCGTCGTTTTTGAGCGAGTTTTTAACTTTCCCACGCTCGAAATAATAGCGGCTCACGATTTCCCGCTCAATCTCGCGGACAATCTCGGGCTTGAATTTTTGCAAGTCCCCCTTTTTTTCCGTCGATATTTTCGCTTCTAGCGCACGGATTTCCGTGCCGATGAAGCCTGTGTATTTGTCCTTTTCGGCGGCCTTGGCGAGCTCGCGCAGCTTTTTTTCG
>JANOQP010000193.1:0-1889 GCA_031414895.1 Saprospirales bacterium | reverse complement strand
TCACGAGCGACTACCGCGCTTCCTGTTTTTTGACACAAAGCAACCTTCTTCCCAATTGACGGTTGTAAATTTGCCCCTTCAACCGCCTGCCCGCACCACTTTTTGGGGCCAATCCTGCCAAGTTTTAACCCGCTATTTTGTTGGAATTTTTCAAAAAAAAACGTTTCGCATGGCAAAACGCACCTTGCCCGTTGGCATTGACGACATGGCTTTTTATGTCCCGAAAATCTATCTTGACATCTCGGTCTTGGCCGAAAAAAGGGGCATCGCGCCCGAAAAATTGAGGCACGGCCTCGGCCTCCATAAAATGGCCCTGCCCGGTGCCCATGAGGACGCGGCGACAATGGCGGCGGAGGCAATATTTGAGCTTTTTCAAAAAAACGAACTCGATCCGCGGACGGTCGGGCGCATTTATTTGGGAACGGAAAGTGCGCTCGACGGCGCGAAACCGACGGCCACTTATGCCCTCGACATGGTGCGCGAGAAGCTCGCCGAACGGAACGGCGCGGATTGTTTTCGGCATTGCGATGTGGTCGATATGACATTCGCCTGCGTTGGTGCGGTGGACGCGCTACAAAACTGCCTCGACTGGGTTTCGGGCAATCCGGAAAACGTGGCGATCGTTGTCGCCAGCGACATCGCGAAGTACGAACTGGCCTCGACCGGCGAGTACACGCAGGGCGCGGGCGCGATTGCGATGCTCGTCAAATGGCATCCTAAACTGTTGAAAATCAGGAACTTATGGGGCGTGGCGACCGAGAGCGTCCACGATTTCTTCAAGCCTCGTCGTCGTTTTGACAAAAAAAACCTGGTGGCCGACGTGCTGAACTCAGCGGGCATTTTCAACGGTGAAATCGAGCGTGTCCACGAAACGATGGCCGCCGAAAACTGGCAATCGCCGCTGCGAAACGGCGAGCCGACGGTCGAAATATTTCGCGAAATGCCGGTTTTCGACGGGCAGTTCAGCAACCAATGTTATCAAGACCGGATGACGGAGGCCCTCGCACATTTCCGCGAAAAAGCGGTCGCCGCGGGCGTTTTCCCGGAGGGCAAATTCCGGGGCATCAGCGACCGTTGGGCGCGGATGGCCTTCCATTTGCCCTACTCGTTCCATGGGAAAAGGATCTTTGTCGAACAGTTCGTTTTTGAACAAAAAGAGAAGGGAACATGGGCCGCGATTTCCCAAAAAATGGCCGTCGCCGAGCCAATCGCCGCGGGTTTTTCGGACAAAAAATCGTTTGAAAAATCAAAAATGGGCTGGCTGAAAGCGGTCTCCGAAACGGGCGTTTATCAAAAGTTCACGGCCGAAAAACTGGAACGGGCGCAGCGGGCCAGCTCGGAGGTCGGCAACCTTTACACGGGCTCGATTTTCCTTGCCCTGATGGGGACATTGGAGGCCGATTTTTTGGAAAAGAACAAAATGGCGGGCAAAAAAATCGGCTTCGTCGCCTATGGTTCCGGCTCGAAATCGAAGGTTTTTGAGGCTGAAATTTTGCCCGGCTGGGCAGAAAAAACGGCGGGTTTCAGGATTGTCGGTAAGCTGGAAAACCGCCGCGCCGTTGGCTATGCCGAATATGAATCGCTGCACACGGGGCGGCCCGTTGGCCCTGCCGAAAACGGGCGCGACGGCGGTTTTGGTTTGCAACGCATTGAAAATCAGGGAGTTATCGTAGGGGCGCGGTATTATTCGCATGAATGACCGGACTTTTATTTTTTGTAGCTGTTTAGCCTTGGCGTGTACCGGCGGCTTTAGCCGCCGACTTTTCGCTAAATTGTCAAATTATCTTCAAAAATCACCCTGAATTGGCGGTTAACGCAGCCGAAGTGACTCCAATATTTTCCAATCCCGCCAATTTTCACACGAAACGGCGGCTAAAGCCGCCGGTACA
>JANOQP010000192.1:0-2402 GCA_031414895.1 Saprospirales bacterium | reverse complement strand
GTTGGTGTCGCCCAAAACCGTCGCGTTCGCGGTCGAGGTGCAACCATTGGCGTTGTTCGTCACGACAAGCGCGTATGATCCAGGGACATTTACTGGCGGGTTTTGCAGGCTTTGATTGGAGGCATTGATGCCAGGGCCGCTCCATGACCACATCACGGAAGGTGCGCTGGTCGAGCCTTGCAACGTGACGATGGTGTTCAAACAACCGATCGTCCCGCCGATTGCGGTCGCACCGGGGATGCCCGTACTGGTCGTCACCGTGACGGTCGCCGTGTCGGAGCAATAGACACCGCCGACGTTATTTCTCAATATCAAATGATAAACGCCACCCGCGCCAGCCGCGTAAGTTGGGCCCGTGCCGAGGACGGTCCATGCGGCATTTGTCCATGTATATACGACGCCGCCGCCCGTCGTCGAACCGCTGGAGCTCAACTGGACAGACGGTGCACCGCAGGAAATCGCTGGGTTTGCGGGCGTGATGACAGCATTTGCATTGATGACAACGACGTTGAAAGTGACGGTCGAATCGCAGCCGGAGCCGGGGTTGGACAAGACCTCCGCGAAGGGGCCGCCCGTCGTGCAATAGTCGTTGCCGTTGAAACTATAGCACGACCCCTGACAGACGTATTGGATGCCGTTATTATGCAAAATCGGGCTTTTGGCGATGACTTTTTGCTTCACCGTCGAATCGCAACCGAGGTAGCTGTCGAGCGGCGGGTTGGTCTGAATAATGGTCGTTCCGGGCGAATTGACCGGGTTTGCATTGTCAAAAGGTGGTGTGTACGGCAATTCTTCGTAACAAATGGTCACCGTCGGCAGCGTCGTCGGCGGGATTGGGACGTTGATGACGTTGATGCATTTGAGTGCGCCGGTGAAACATGGGTTGTTCGGACGGACGCAAACTTGGCCGCCCGCGCTGCCAAAAGTGATGGTCACGGTGTTGCCCTCCGGAGCGGCGACATTGACATTATTGGAGCCGCCATTGATGCTCGAACCGCCGGGCGAAGTCCATTGGTAGGCGTTCGCGCCATAGATTTCCGGAACGGTATAGACGACCTCCGCACCCGGGCAGACCTGCAACGGCCCCTGCGGAAAATCGGGCACGGCGGGCATCGGCGCGGCCACGGAGCCGCCCGTCACGTCGATCGTGAAATCGCAGACATCGTTGGAATATCCGTCGATCATAAAAAAATAGACCTGCCCCGGGACGAAGCCGCCGAAGGTGACATTGAGCGGCATCCCGGCCCCGCCACCGACACCGGGGTTGCAGGCAATTGCATCCGAGGCGGGCGGGCAACCGTCAAAAAAGGCGCATTGGAGGCCGTCGCCGTTTTGGCAATTGGCCGTCAAAACATCGATGCTGATGGTCGAACTGCCCGCGACAAAGCCGAACCATTGGTCGTTGTGGAGGAAAATCTGGCCGTCGCAAACGGGCGCACCGCCGGAGGGTGTTCCGTTATTGATTGAGGTATAGCCGTCGAAATTGCAGTTCACGCAAGCCTGCGGACAGCTTTCCGCGCCCGGCGGCGGCGGGACAGGGCAGGGCGGCACAACTTGGCCGAGCGCGATTTTTCCGAACAGGAAAAAGGCGAGGAGTGGTAGTAGTTTTTTCATGAATAGATAGAATGGATTGGATGGTTTTCCCCGTCATCGGGATGAGCAAAGTTATTAAAGGAGTGGACAAAGTGGCATTTCGCTGCCCGGTTCTGCCAAAAATGGCCAAATCGCAGAAGGTTGTTTGGTATCAAATGAAAAAAAAATTGGCCACGCGACGGCCTGGCTTTTTCCTCCGCTTTTGATTTTTTCAGCACCCATACTTCAATTTAAAAATAAACTTTTCCCATGAAAAGATCTGATTTCCTAAAAGGCATTGGCCTCGCCGCCGGGGCTGCCGTCCTCCCGGCCAAAAGTGCGGAAGCCGCCCAAAAATCGTGGAAACGCTCCCTCGACGGCCCGCCCGCTTGCACCCTCATATTTGCGGTAATCGTGCGGCCTTTGTGACCGCCGTGGTTTTACTTTGCCCAATGTTCAAAAAAGAAAAAATCTCCGGCTGGGCCAATCGCCCGATCATCGAATCAGCGGTCGCGCGGCCCAGTTCGCTGGCCGCCGTCCGGGAGGTTTTATTGAAAAAAAATAAAATTTTGGCCCGCGGGAATGGACGCAGTTACGGCGATGCGAGCCTTTTGGAAACCACCATTTCGACCCGAAAACTCAACAAACTCCTCGATTTTGACCCAACGACCGGGCTTTTGACCTGCCAATCGGGCATCCTTTTTTCTGAAATATTGGATTGGTCGATGCCGCGCGGTTGGTTTTTCATGGTCGCCCCCGGCACGAAGTTCATCACGGTCGGCGGGGCGATCGCCGCCGATGTTCACGGAAAAAACCACCCGGCGGACGGC
>JANOQP010000191.1:0-3437 GCA_031414895.1 Saprospirales bacterium | reverse complement strand
GCATTGATGAAGTCGAGGCCATCTGACGATCCAAGCGATGTGATAACAGGCTTCAACGAGGTTGGGTAGATACCTTTGAACCGCGGGCCGGTTTTTTGCAGCTGATCAAACCCGAGATTTCGGTAGGTCCCTATCGGTTTGGGCTCGAGGTGAAAAAGGTTGGCAAGGTTGGCACTGCGGATGAGCGATTCGTTGTGCGTGGTGATAAAAATCTGATTGTTTTTTACGAATTTGGTCAATATCAATAGTAGGCGGTTTTGGATGTCCCGGTGGATATGGCTGTCTGGTTCGTCGAGAAGGATTATGTTCATGTCCTTGCCCTTTTGGTCTGAATGGTGCAGGTTGAGCAATATTTCGATAACCTGTAAAGTCCCGCTGCCTAAAAGGGCGATGTCCATTTCGGTGGCTTGTGGGTTCAGCACCGCATTAAATATGACGTTTTTGTCGCGCTGGATATCGCTATTAGTGTAAATCTGGATTTTATGGTCTAGGTTGGTAAGTATAAAAGAAAGGTCGTCCAAGAATCCTTGAAACACCGAAGGGTCGGGGCTCCTATAAAGTGAATAGAGCCGATTGCGAAGGACCGAGGCCGAGGCCCTGCCGACCATTGCATCCGCCACTTGGGGTTGCGTTACGAACGGTTCGACCTGTTGGATAGCCGAGATTGGAGAAGCATAATATAGGCCGATGGGGTTGGGCAGGTTTTTGAAAAAATGGTTGAAACTCGTGAAATCAAACCTGGTGAACTGCCAAAGCTCGATTTTATAGTTCATTCCCGATTCGTTGATGATGAACGGAATGGAGATTTCCAGTCCCGGCTCATCGGCCAGTACTGCCGTCAGCCTAATCTCGCTCCTCCGGTCGCGCCGATGGAACATATCCTCAAAATTTGGGCACCGGACACTCTTAATTTTTTCAAACGGGAATTTGTTCACCTGTGTGTTCCCCAAGACCCATTGCCCTTTTTGATAATTGGACTGGGATTTTCCAGCCTGCCTGACCAATACCGAAAAACATTCATGCCAAAGTGACAATGCTTCGAGCATGGTGGTCTTCCCCGAGTTGTTCGCTCCGGTAAAAATATTCAAGTCTTGGTTGAACAGTATTTCGGCCGATTCGAATGTTTTAAAGTTGGCTATTTGAAAGCTCTTTATGTACATCTTTAGTTGTTTTTTTATATTGACGAACAAGGCGTTCGTGCCTATGCCATCATCTCACAATCCGCATATTTCTCCTCGATCTCCGCCAAAAGCGAAAACAGAGTCTCCGGGTCGTTTTCCATCACCAACAACATCCGGTACGGTTTGATGTCGGGCAGTCCTTTTAGATAGCCCGCGTAATGTCGTTTCATCTCGACGACCCCAAGTTTTGGGCCTTTCCACTCCATCGAGTGCCGCAAATGTTGCCGCGCCGCATCTACGCGCTCGGTCGTGTCGGGCGGCGCGAGGTGCGTCCCGGTCTCGAAAAAGTGCTTTATTTCCCGGAAGATCCACGGGTAGCCGATGCTCGCGCGGCCGATCATGATGCCGTCAATGCCAAAACGGTTGCGGTAATCGAGCGCTTTTTCGGGCGAATCGATGTCGCCATTGCCGAAAATCGGGATTTTCATGCGCGGGTTGTTCTTCACTTTCGCGATCCACGACCAATCGGCCTCGCCCTTGTACATCTGTTTCCGGGTGCGCCCGTGGATGGTCAGCGCAGCGATGCCCACGTCCTGCAACCGCTCGGCCACGTCGACGATGTTGATCGTGCTCTCGTCCCAGCCGAGGCGGGTCTTGACGGTGACCGGTTTCGAGGTGCTTTTTACGACGGCCTCGGTCAGCCGGATCATCTGCGGGATGTCCTGCAAAAGCCCGGCCCCGGCCATCCGACAGGCGACTTTTGCGACCGGGCAACCATAATTGATGTCGATCACGTCGGGGTTGGCGGCCTCGACCATCGCGGCGGCCTGGATCATGGATTCGAGCTGGCCGCCAAAATATTGGATGCCGATGGGCCGCTCATAATCGAAAATATCGAGTTTTTGGAGGCTTTTCACCGCATCGTGGACCAAACCATCGGCACTGATGAACTCGGTGTACATCATGTCCGCGCCAAATTTTTTGCACAAAAAACGGAACGGCGGGTCGCTCACGTCCTCCATCGGGGCGAGCAAAAGCGGGAAATCTGTAAGTTCGACCGGGCCGATCTTGACCATTTTTAGGATTTTTTTCGGGGGCGAAAATCGGCGAAAAAAACGGGAGTGGCGCGGTTTGCCCGATTTTGAGCGAAAAATACTGTCCAAAAAATTATCGCGAAAACCATTTTTAAAGCCCTGCCAAAGTCAAATTTGCCCCATCAATTTTTTAAAAGATCAACATCAACCGTTCTCCTTTTTTTATGAAAAAACAGTTCCTCTGGGCCATCGCCCTTTTGCCGACCGCCCTTTTTGCACAAATAACCGACCCAAAGGCCACCGAGGCATGGTCGTCCGAGCCGCGCATCGTCACTCCCGGCCCGACGCAGGCCGACCCGCCGAGCGACGCCATCCAACTTTTCAACGGCAAAAACCTCGACAACTGGGTCAGTTTCAACGACTCGACCAAAACCGCCGGCTGGAAGATCAACCCCGACGGCTCGATGACCGTCGTCCCCGGCACGGGCGATATCCGCACCCGCTGGCGGTTCGGTTCCTGCCAACTGCACCTCGAATGGCGCGAACCGGAGGCAAAAAAAGGCCCCGGGCAAGACCACGGCAACAGCGGCGTTTTCCTCCAAAACCGATATGAAGTACAGATTTTGGACTGTTTTGGCAACAAAACCTATCCGAACGGCCAAACGGGGGCCATCTACAAACAGCATGTCCCGCTCGCCAATGCCTGTAAAAAACCCGGCGAATGGCAGACATACGATATCATTTTCGCCGCGCCGCAGTTCAACCGCGACGGCATTTTGGTCGCGCCCGGCCATTTGACCGTCATCCACAACGGCGTTTTGCTGCAAAACCATGCGGAAATAAAGGGCACCACCGAGTACATCGGCCTGCCAAAAAACATCGCGCATGGCCCGGATTTCATCAAGTTGCAGGACCACGACGGGGCGGTCAGTTTTCGGAACATCTGGTTGCGGACGTTGTAAAAATTCAATTTTTCACCAAAAACAAGAAAGCGGCCCCCGGTTTCCCGTGGGTCGCTTTCTTTGAAACAAACAAAACCAACTAATAACCTAAAAAAAATTCGTTCAAATCCGAACTTAAAACGGGGTCGCTGTCGGAAACGCTGTTTCTGTTTTTAAAAAAATTGAGGAAGTGACTTTAAGTCACTTCCTCAATAATTGGCTACCTTTTTTTCACGGGCAGCCCCGGCCTGAAACCGCGCTGGCCGCCGCCCGGCATCCCCATCCCGGGCATCTGGCCGTTGGTCATTTTGTGCATCATGTCCTTCATTTGGAGGAAGTTT
>JANOQP010000190.1:0-2904 GCA_031414895.1 Saprospirales bacterium | reverse complement strand
GTCTATTTCTTGTTATTTCCAAAAGCCCGTTTTTCGGTCGCTCATACGACAATTTTTTCTCAAAACAGAGAAGCGGCCTCGGCACGGATGGCTTGCAGGGTTTTTGCGCAAAGCGCGCTTTGTTGTTCGTTGAGCGCAATCAAAATATTGACCAGCCTGTCGGCAGGCTCTGTGGCATCGAGCGAATCGCCCGCACGGTCGATCATCGCCATCGTGCCCTCTTTTGAAAGTTGGATGATTTTCCAGGCCGTGTCAGATGTATAGATCTGTTGCCCGGCGTTGTAGTCAAACTCTTGTTGCACACCCATCATCAAGGTCAACTGCAGTTCGCCGACCGACATTTCTGGCGTCCGCAACCGCGAAATGAGGCCGGGGATGCCTATCCGGTCGATCATAATGGCCAGCCGTTCGTATGCCTGCATTTTGACCGGGATGGTGAGCCGGATTTGCTCGTTTTGGAAGGCCATGATGCGCGTCTGCTGCTGCTCTTGGAGGTGCATTTTTATCAAAAAATAGGCGGTCATGAAGACGACGAGTGCTGGGACGGTGTATTTCAGGATTTCAAGAAATGATTCCATAAGTGGTTGTATGAATTTGAATTTGAACTTGCGTTTGAATTTTATCAGTGCATCCGGTCGCCGCGAACTTCAAGCGTCGCCAGCATTTCCGCCTCAAACGCCAAATATTCCGCCCATCGCGCCCGCGCCTTTTCTTTTCCAAAATAATGCTCCGCCAAATCAAGGAACATCCGATAATGCCCTGCTTCTGAAACCATAAAATCGTGGTAAAAATCGCGCAGCCCCGGCTCGGAAATATGCAGCGACAAAAGCCGGAACCGTTCGCAGCTCCGCGCCTCAATGAGCGCGAATACCATCAGTTTCTCCAATAAAAAGGCATCGCGGCCCAGTCCTTTTGGCATAAATGCCTGCAATTTATTGACGTATTCATCCTTTCGTTGCCTGCCAAGCGTCAATCCGCGACGATCAAGTTCACCAAAAACGCGCTCAAAATGCGCCCATTCCTCTGCCACAACTGGGGCGAGCTGGCGCACCATTTCCGTTTTTTCGGGGTACGATTGGATAAGCGAGATGCCCGACGAGGCTGCTTTTTGTTCGCAATAAGCATGGTCGGTCAAGATTTCGGCGAGGTCCATTTCGGCGAGGTTCACCCATCGCGGGTCGGTCGGCAGTTCGAGGCCGAGCTTGAACTTTGGTTTTGCTTCTGCAGAGGTCATTCTATTTTTTTAACATCTTTAAAAAGGGAAATCGGCACGGCTTCGGCATTTTTCTGCCAAACTAGATAGTCTTTTTCAATAAAAGCATTGATTTTCGAGACTGCCCCGGCAACCTGCCCTTCGGTTTGGCGGCGCAAATTTTGCACATTTCCCCCCGGTTGGCCCTGTGCTTCGCCAATTCTTCCGCGAGTTTCATATAGATTTCCCAAAATTGCGTTCGGGTCGCCCTGGATTCCTTTCGGCTCAACCTGCTGCATGAACATTTTTTTGAACATCAAAATGGAGTCTTTCAGCCCGCCCGCCGTTTTCAGCAAATCTTTTTTCAAAGAATCCGGCACGTTCGCCCAACTGTCCTCCACAAATTTGATTGCTTTTTCCATTTCCCGTAACCGATCATAGGCGTTCGTGGCGCGTTCGACAGTTTTTTCAAAATCGCGTTGTGCGGTCAGTTTTTGTTCGCGCTGCGCGGGCGTTTCAGCCGTCCGGTGGTCGGGGCGGACGGAAATCATGGTCGAATCCTTCCAATTTTTGAAGGTCGCGACCACCTTATATATGCCCGGCAAAACCGATGGCCCCCGCGGCTCGTCGGCATCCGGTTTCGGTGCCTCTTTCGATGGGAAGCGAACGCCTTTTGATTCAAGCCCCCATTGCCGCCGCGTCAAACCCGTGTCGAGCGACCATTTCATCGTGCGAACCGTGTCGCCGGACGTGGAAATGATGCGGATGGTCACCTTTTCGTCCTTTTTGGGTTCGTCTTTTTTCTTTTCACCTCCATTTTTTTCCTCTTTTTTGGCCTCCCCCTTTTTCTTTTCGGCGGGTTTCTCCCCGTCCGCCGTCAGCCGTCCGCCGTCAGTCGTTTTTGGAGGTTTCACCCAAAATGCAAAATGGGCGTTCGCGTTATAATTTTCCCCTTCCCAAATATCCGAGGCATTGAATCGAGGTCCGTCCACCGACCGATAATTGGCCAAAATCGCCTCGTTCGGCTGAAAAATCTTGAACGGCGCGTCCAAAACCTTGCCGCCCGTTCGGGCAATTTCGCGCAGCGGCTCAATATCGTCCATCACCAAAATCGCGCGGCCAAAAGTCCCCAAAACCAAATCGCCGTCGCGCGGGTGGATTTTCATGTCCATAATATTGACCGACGGAAAATCCTCGGCCGTCCATTTTTGCCAGTTCGCGCCCGCATTTATTGAAAAATAAAGGCCGTCGTCCGCACCGAGAAAAAGTAGGTTCGGCACTTCCAAATCTTGCACGGCGCATAAAACGTAGCTCCCGATTTCGCGCCCGGCGGCAAGGTTTTTCCAGGTTTTTCCAAAATCGGCGGTATGAAAAAGATATGGTTTCCAATCGTTCTGTCTGTAATTATTGACCGAAACCCATGCCTCGCCCTTATTTTTTTTGGAAATCTCGATATGCGGCACCCATGCGTTTTTCGGGAAACCGGAAATGTTTTTGGTCAAGTTTGCCCAACTCGCCCCGCCATCGGTCGTCATAGAGATTTGCCCGTCGTCCGTGCTGGCCCAAATTTCGTTTTCGTTCAAAACTGACGGCGCGATTGCGATGATGGTGCAATGGTTTTCCGCGCTTGTAGCATCGAAGGTGAGGCCGCCGGAAATATCTTGGTGCAATTTCGATGTGTCGTTGGTCGTCAAATCGGGGCTGATTATGGC
>JANOQP010000189.1:0-1821 GCA_031414895.1 Saprospirales bacterium | reverse complement strand
GGTGGCCGCCAGCCGCGCACGGGTCGTGGGCAGCATCGCCGTGGGCCTGTCCGGCAGTCGGTTTGTGGTCTTCGCCAGCCGGGTTTTGTCCGGGCGCCTCGTTGACGCGCTGTTCGGTCGGGTGGTTGTGGCCGTCACCGGGATGGTGTTCGTGACCATGTGGTTTGTCCTGCGCGATGGCGAGGTTGCACAAACCATTGAATATCAATAAGATAGCTATTTTCCAGACCTTCATGAGCCGCTTTTGAAAAGGTGTTTTTCCAAATTCGCCGCGAAGGTAGAAAGCCGTTCCAGTTTTCAAAAGCCAAAATTGGTTTTTTTCAACAAAAAAAAGAATTGCGAAAGTGCCGAACGGCGGGAGATGTTTTGGAATATGACGGCCAAATCCATAGGGATACAAAATCATATTTGGCGAAGCCGAACAGAAGACGTAAATTTTGACCGAAAACTTCGCTGTGGCGAAAAGCAGTTCGCCAGTCGAGAATTGGTTTTTCTTTCAAAAACTTGCCCCAAATTGCCGCCGATTTTTTACTCGTCCCAATTTTTCAAAAACATCCATGCGCGTTCCGTCCCTTTTTTTTTGCTCCTTTTTTCTGTTTCAAACCATTTTCGGGCAGACCATTTCGCCCGCCGAGGCCCGCGAGGACATCCGGTTTTTTCGCAAAAAAATGGCCGCTTGGTATCCCGGCACCGGTTATTACTTGCCTGCTGAAATTTATGAAAAAAAGCTCGCCGAACTGGAAATCGAATGTTCGCAACCCATTGATTACCATACGTTTTATCTTAAAATCGGGGCCATCCAAAGCATCCTCCAAGACGGTCATTTCGGCATTTATCACCGCAAAAAACACCTGCCCAAAAACGCCAACCTGCTCCCTTTTCAAATGCGGACTGCCGAGGGAAAATATTGGGTCATCTTCGACTTGACCGCCGATTCGTCGCTCCGCCGTGGCACCGAGCTTTTGGCGGTCGACGGCCAGCCGGTCCGCGAGATCCACGACCGTTTCACCGATTATTTTCGCAGCGGAAATGACGGCCCGACCGAAATCGGTGCGCGGGCGCGGACGATGATTTCCTTTGCCGGGCATTTCGCCGATTATTTTGGGATGAAAGATTCGGTGGCCATTTCTTTCAAAACGGCCGATTCGAGCGCGGCCCAGACCCGGCGGTTTTTTTGCCCGACCATCCAAGACCGTGCGGCGACGCTCGCAAAACGCTACCCAAAACTGCTCGTCGGGAAACCAAATTTGACCTTTGAAATGGTCGATTCGATCCCAAAAACGGCGATTTTGTACGTTTCGACTTTCGGGAAAACAAAAAAACGCGACCTTTTCAACCTCGAATTCCCCCGAAAACTGAAACGCGCATTCCGCACCGCGAAAAAAAATGGCGTCGAAAACCTCGTCATCGACCTCCGCAACAACGGCGGCGGCGCGGTCATCAACTCGGCGCGGCTTTGCAAATACCTCGTGCCGGGGTCGTTCTCCGTTTTTGGCGACGGGCAGTTGAAACGGCGGGCCATTTGGCCCTATTCGATGAAAGTGCCGCCCCCGTTTGGCTTCCTTTTCTTTTTCATCGAGCATAAAAAGGACAAAAAAACGGGCGGTTGGCGCGACCGACGCCATCGAAAACCAGGTTACAAACCGAAAAAATCGTTGCTTTTTACCGGGCAGACCTGGTTTTTGACGAACGGGTTGAGCTATTCGGCGGCCGTCTCGGTCCCCGCAATTTGCCGCAGCCACGGCATCGGAAAATTTGTGGGTGAGCCGACGGGCGGGGCATATTGGGGCGATTTCGCGTCGCGTTTCAAAAAGATCACAT
>JANOQP010000188.1:0-3234 GCA_031414895.1 Saprospirales bacterium | reverse complement strand
GATTTTACATATATTTCGCCCGAAGCCGCAACGGTTTTAGCTGATTGGGGAATGAAAGTCGTCGGCATTGATTATCTGTCGGTCGAAAAATTCGGCTCGACTGATTTTGCGACGCACATCACGCTTTTGGAAAAAGAAATCGTCTTTGAATACAATGACGGCACGTTCAAACGTGTCAACCCGATCGTTGAAAGGTCGAAACTTTACCTGCACCATGTTGCCAAAAAATCATGAGCGACCCTTTTGCGCAAGAATTTTTTGAAGATGCCAAGTTGCTCGGCAATGTGCTCCGGGCTGATGGATTCAGGTTTGTGTTGATCGGCCACAACCGGCGCAGCATTTATGAAGACCTTGCCGCATGGCTTCGGGCGCGTTTTCCGCAAAAGCAGTTCCTCGAACTTTCTATTTATGGCAAAAACTACCGGACGGTCTCCGATGAACTGACCGCTTTTGAGCGCGGCACCGTGCTAATCCCCGATTTTGACTGGCTTTTGCAACCCGAAAATGCCGCTTTCGGCGTGGCCTTCAACCAACGGCGCGACCATTTTGCGCGTCGCGAAATGGCCTTCCTCTGTTTTATCCAGCCAGGGAGCTTTCAGGCGGTTGCCAAGGCTTTGCCAGATTGGTGGTCGGGAAGGTCGGTGGAGATCAGGTTGGAAAGGGTGGAATATGGGATTGAGAAGGAAGCTGAAAACGAGTCGATTAGCAGGGGAAGCAATCATTTTCTGAATAAAAAAGCTGAACTCTTGCGGCTGCAAAACCAACTTGAATTAGCTGAAACAAAGAATTACCCTCTTTTGATAAATTTGAACGGACAAATTGCGAATGTCCTTGTTGATATTGGCGAATACGGTCAAGCATTTGTTTTTTATAAAAATTGCTTTGATTTGAACAAGGAAATTGGGGATCGCAAAGGAGAGGCAAATGCGCTGATCTCAATGGGGATGGTTTCTGAGGCAGAAACTGACGATGTGGGGGCTTTTGATTTTTATGTCCAAAGCGGAAAAATCAGTCAAGATATTGGCGACCGAAAAGGAGAGGGGTCGGCAATGATGCATATTGGACAGCTTTCGGAAAATAACGACCGAGATGAACAGGCACACGAAGCTTATGAAAATGGATTGAGGATATCCCAAGAAATCGGCGATCAAAAGGACGAGGCTTGGGCGTTGATCAAAATTGGGCAACTTCATTCAAAATTAGGTGAATTTGAAATCGCATTTGATTTCTTCAATAGAGCCAGGGCGATTTACAGAATGTTGGGGGACAGAAAAGGGGAAGCGAATACTATCTATGAAATTGGACGAACCAATTACCTAAAAGGTGAATACAGGGTGGCTGTTGCCCTATTGGAGCAAAGTCTGAAAATTCGTCAGGAAATCAGTGACAATAATGGAATTGCAACCAGTTTAAATGCAATTGGGGAGGTGTTCATGAAAACGGAACATTACAAAAAAGCAATCCCAATGCTTTTGCAAGCCTCCGATGTTGGTGAAAAAGCAGGTTGGGCCGGTAATGTTTTTGCCGATTCCAACTTAAAACATATTGCCCAAAAAATCGGCCAACCCCGCTACGACGCCATCATCCAAGAACTAAAAGGCTGATTTTCAAATCCGTCTTCTTTTCAATTCCCCCAAGATCAATTTCAATTCGCGCCCCGCGTCGCCCGTCACCGAGGTGTTTTCCTGCGCCCGCCGGAGCAAATATGGGATGACCTCTTTCACCTGTCCATAAACGAGATATTTCGCAACGCGGAAACCGGCGCGGGCCAAATTGAAGGTCAAATTGTCGCTCATGCCGTACAATTGGCTGAACATGAACCGTCGGTCGTCGCGCCGGATGCCCATTTTGTCCATCAGTTCGGCCTGCAAAAGTGCGCTTTCGAGGTTGTGCGAGGCGTTGCAAACTTCGAGGTGGTCGCAGTTTTCGACACAAAAACGGACGGCGGTATTGTACGCATCGTCGGTCGCGGCCTTGCTCGGTTGGATGGGCGTGGGCTGCCCGGTTTCCTCGGCGTGGCGGGCCTCCTTGACCATGTACGCGCCGCGCACGAGCTTGATGCCGAGCTTGAAACCGTCCTTTTTTGCCCGGTCAAAACTGTCGAACAGGAACTGCAAACGGTCGTGCCGGTACATCTGGTAGGTGTTGAAAACGACGACGCGGCCTTTATTATATCGCCGCATCATCAGCCAAACGAGGTGGTCGATTGCATCCTGGATCCAACTTTCCTCCGCGTCGAAATAAATGGCGACCCCGTTTTTTTCTGCCGAATGGCAAACGGCATCGATTCTTTTCAGCACGTTCCGGTATTCGTTCAGGTCCTCGCGGGAAAGCTGGTCGGCGGACTGTATTTTTTCCAAAAGCCCGAACCGCGCGATGCCCGTGATCTTCGAAACGACGATCGGGATGGAGCCGCTTTCGCGCGCCGCGAAGTCGATGGCGCGCAGGTTTTCGTTCATCGTCGCGTTGAAATCGGCCTCCGTTTCCTTGGCCTCCGCGCCGTAGTCGAGGATGGTCATGACGTTGTTGGCGGCCAGTTTTTCGATGGTTGGTTGGCTGTCGAGGAGGTTGGTGCCGCCACAGAATTGGTGAAAAATCGTCTTTTTCACCGCCCAATCGGCAAATGGGAGCCGGTTTTCAACTGCCCAGAGGGCAATCGGGTTCGATATTTTGACGAGCCACCCTTTGTTCATCGTGCGAAAAAGCCAGCCCGTGCGGCGAAGTTCACTGTCGGAAAGGTGGGCAAATGCGATTTCCGTGTTCGTAAAATCGGGGAGGCCGGTGGTTTTCGGCGGCCGTGTGGTGGTTGGTTTGGTCATCGTTTTTTTTTTGAAAGTTTCCACTCAAAACTCGAAACTTTAAAAATCCCCCAAGCTGCGTCTGCCTGTTTTTCGAGCATTCCGAGGCCGTTTTGGGTCGGGCAACCGATGGCGGCGGCGCGTTGCAAAAGTACCGTTTCAGCGGGATTGTAGATCAGGTCGAACACGCGGGTTTCTTTTTTCAACAAAAAAAAGGGGAGGGGCGGGTAGCCGTCCAAATTTGGCGCCATGCCGAGCGGTGTCGTGTTCACGATTAGGCTGGTCGCGGACATTGTTTTTTCATCCAAATCAGGATATTCGAGCTGGTCGGGGCCGTTTTTTTTTCGGGAAACAAATTTGAACGGCCAATTTTTTTTTGAAAAAACATGGGCCACCGCCTGCGCCGCGCCGCCCGTTCCGAGGATGAGGCAGGTTG
>JANOQP010000187.1:0-3547 GCA_031414895.1 Saprospirales bacterium | reverse complement strand
CTCCGCGTCCTCTGCGTCTTTGCGGCATTAAATTTTTACTTTTTCTCGGCCACCCGCATCCTCGCCGACCGCGCCCGTGGGTTGAGTTTTATCTCCTCCGCCGATGCTTCGATGGCCTTTTTTTCAACAATCGCCCAGGGCCGGGTGATGTTCCCGTAAAAATCCTGTTCGACCTTTCCCTCGATGTTCCCGGTTTTGAGGAAATTTTTCACCAAACGGTCTTCAATCGAATGATAGGTCAGGACAACCAGCCGTCCGCCGGGCCTCAAAACTTCGAGGCTTTCTTTCAGAAAATCGGCCAAAGCCTCCGTTTCTTCATTGACCGCCATGCGCAGTGCCTGAAAAACCTGGCTGAAATAGCGCATCCGGTCGCCAAAAATGTGCTTTTCGCAAATCCGCAAAAGGTCGCCCGTCGTTTTGAAGGGCATTTTCTCGCGTTGCGCGACGATGGCCGTTGCCAAAGTCTTTGAATTTCTCACCTCGCCGAACTCGCTGAAAATCTCCTGCAAATCCTCGACTGTCTTTTTGTTCAAAAAATCCGCCGCTGTTTGGCCGCCCGCTTGGCTCATCCGCATATCGAGCGGCGCATCAAAACGGTAGCTAAAACCTCTTTCTGCGGTGTCAAATTGATGGCTCGACACACCGAGGTCGGCCAAAATGCCGTCAACTTGCCGCACGCCCTCGAGCCGGAGCATCCTTTTCAAAAACCGGAAATTGCTCTGAACGAACACAAACCGGATTTCCTCTGGGGGCACATTTGCCCGCGCATCGCTGTCTTGGTCAAAACCATAAAGCCGCCCGTTCAAATCCAACTCGTTGATAATCAATTGACTATGCCCTCCACCACCAAAAGTCGCGTCCACATAAATGCCGTCGGGCCGGATTTTCATGGCCGCAACGGACGGGCCGGCCAAAACGGGTTCGTGATATTGGCTCATGGCGTTTCGTCCTCCGCCGCCGTCTCCTCTACTTTCAGGGTGAATTTCGGTTTGGCCGTCCGGGCGGTCGCGCGTTTCATCACGCGGCTCGCTTTTGCGTGAAAATCATCGCCGGGCGTGGCGTATTTCTCGGCATATTTTTCCGCAGGGAAAATCTCCAATTTCTCGCCAGCGCCCTGGATCGAGACGGAATCGCCAATCGCGCCAGCCTCCATCAAGAATTTTGGGATCAAGATCCGGTCGGCGGCATCGGTCTCGACCTCGGTGATGCCGCTGAAATAGCCGCGCCGAAACTCCCGGTCCTCCGGGTCGAACTGGTCAAGCCCGGCCATGATGGAAGCCGAATGCTCGTCCCAATTGGCCACCGGCCACAGCTCCAAGCACCCCTCAAAACCGCGCTTCATCACGAACACCAAGCTGCCCGCCCCAAGTTTCGACTTGAGGCCGGACGGCAACCGCAGACGGCCCTTATTGTCCACGGCACAATGGTATTCGCCAAAAAGTGCAAGCATTTTTTTTGAATGATGAATGATGAATGATGAATTTTTGGCAAATTCCGTTTGGGGGGAAATGTGCCAAAATTCAATTTCATCCACGATGTCATGCTGTAAGCATCTGCCAAAGTTTCTGCGCGAATTTTTGGCAGATGCTTACAACATGACATCGTGGGTAATTTTGGGATTGTTGATTTTCCCAAAAAGAGCTTTCAAAAAATTGACCGGGAAAAAGCTGGCCGCTGCCGCAAACGGGCGCGTTCGATACTCGAAACTCAATGCTCAAAAAGCGGAACTTTCAAGCTCCGCAACAATAGGTTCTAACTTTTTCCCGGTAATTTCTTGGATTATACTCAATTATTGGGGTAAAGTTACCACCAATTCCCACATTCTCACACTTTTGGCATTTTTTTTGAAAATAATTCCCACATTAGGGATAAAATGATTTAATTTACAATGTGGAGGCCACCTGTCGAGATGTCGGCGGGTGGTTTTTTTGTTGGATAAAATTAAAAATTGATTGAAAATCAGTGAGAAAGCCGTCGTTTTCATGCCCGAAAAACGATGTGGCGGGAAGTGGGAATTTTTTTCCAAGTTTTATCAAAAAAAAGCCACCGCCCCGGTTTTACCCCGAACGATGGCCTATTTTTATGGAAGGTCATTGAAATACAATGCCTTTGTTTATTTCCTCAAAATCATGGTTTCAACGAAAACCGCAACCGCGCAAACAAATACCGCCCCGCAAATCCATGTTGCTGCACGCGCCGCGAATAGACAAAACGCCCGCTCGACATATTGTTCGAGTGCGTGTGGCGGTCTTGATAAAGATCGAACAGGTTGTTCGCGCCGACGGTCAGATTGACGAATTTGGCAATCTGATAATTGAACGAAACATCAAAAACCGTCTTCGGCGAAAAAGTCTGGTCGAACGATTCCGGCGCGCCGGAAAACGCACTTTTGAACGCAGGTTTCGACTGGTCGTAATATTTGTTCGGGTTCGTGCCGCTCAAAATGTACGCCCCGGAGCGCGGCCACGTCGTGCTGTCGTTGAAATTGATGGGGTCGAGATAGGCGACCTCACCAAAATACGTCGCCCGCACCATTACGCCGAACTTGCCGAACTTGCCATTGACCGTCAGCGCGGCCTTTTGGCGCGGCGAGGCAACCTCGATGCGGCTCTGGTCTTCGCGGTTGAAATACGCGCCGAGCTGCCCGGTGTTCACCAATATCTCGGAGGCTTTGATTGCGGGTTTGCCGTTTGCGCCCTTCACCACCTCATTTTCAATGGCCGTGAAAGCCCCTGTGAACCGGATTTCATTGCGTCCCGACAGTTTTTTGGTGTACGAAAGCACCGTTTCGAGGCCCCGCGAACGGGTATCGACGGCGTTCGTGAACACATTGGCCTGCCCCGCGCCCGCCGCGGCGAGCTGCGCGGCGAGGTCGGCATTGCCGCCGCCGCTGAAATTATTGGTCAAAACGATGCGGTCCTCGATGGCGATTTGATAGGCATCGACCGAAAGTTCGAGGCCGTCAAAAGGGCGGACGGTCACGCCAGCGGTGAAGCTCTGCGAGGTTTCCTCTTTCAGTTCCGGGATGCCCAAAATGCGCGCGACAGCCGATTCGTTGGTGAAGGTCCCGGCCTCAATGGCCTGCAAACCGTTCACGCCGTTCACAAAAAGCGTGTTCGTTTTTGCATAAAAACGCTGTTGCATCGACGGCGCACGGAAGCCCGTCGAGGCCGAACCGCGCACCGCAAACTGCGAAACAGGGGCAAAACGGGCGACCGCCTTGTAGTTCACCGTGCCGCCAAAATCGGAATAGTTTTCCGCCCGGATGGCCGCGCCGACCATCAAGGTTTTCGTCAAATCAAGTTCCATATCGAGATAACCGGCGACCGAATTGCGGCTGTTCGAGCCTTCGTTCGACGGTAAAAAGCCCGCAAAAACTTGCGACCCTGCCGCGACCGCGAGCGCGGGGTCGTAGTTTTTATGGGATGCCTCCTCGCCTGCTGTGATGCCGTATTTGTCCACCCGGAACTCCGCGCCGACGCCGAGGTTGAAGCCCGAAAGGATGCTGGGCCAGTTTTTATTGACATCCGCGTTGGTTGTCAATTGG
>JANOQP010000186.1:0-4795 GCA_031414895.1 Saprospirales bacterium | reverse complement strand
GTTCAAAAAAGGAGATGAAGGATAGAGCAGAGGCTCACTTCAGGGGGCTTCGGCAACTTGTTCCGAAAGTCCAAAGAATGCAGCTTTTTGATTATGATTCTGATGAAAATGCATTTCACCCAACCGATGATAACGCCCACTTATTTGAGTGGAAAAGAAAAAACATCGAAAACTATTTGCTGGTGCCCGAAGCCTGGAAGCGATCCGTGCACAAAGGTCTAGGTTTTCCTGAATCGGATTTATTCACCAGCCCGAAGGAACAAGTGGTTCAGGATTTTTTTGAAAGTGAAAATTTGACCCTGCCCAAAAACACCACATGGAAAAATGTTCAAGCCAATATTTTCAAGTCGGTTGATGGAAAAAAAATTCTTTTTTATCAAAATGATGCCCTTTTTCAGCTTATTAAGGCAACCACAGGCTTGCAAATAGACCGTTCTAATGTTGCCCGAAATATGGACAAAAGTGAAATTCATCAGGACGTAGAATTGTTTTTTGGCAAACTCGAAAACCTTATAATGGGAAAGGATATTTAACCGCATCCAAAACCTCCGAAAAGAATCCGATTTCCTCGTTTCCGACCGCATTTCGGTGAAAATCGAGCGGCACGAGGCAATCTTGGAGGCCGTCGGGAAATTTGAGGAATTTATCAAAAACGAGGTTTTGGCGACGTCGCTGGAATGGGCCGACCTCGTTCCGGGCGATAAAATCGAGCTGGCGGAGGATGTTTTGGTGGGCATCGAGGTGCGGGCCAATTGATTTTGAAACCTCACTTCCCCGTCCGTCGAACCTCCGCCGCCCGCGCCGGGTCGCCCGCTTTTTCGCAGGTTTGCGCCAGCACTTCGATGACCTGCGCGTTCCCCGGCATGATGTTCAGGATTTTCTCAAAATAGGGCACCGCACTTTTGAAATCGCCGACTTGGCAAAAGGCTTGGCCGAGCATTTCGGTCGTCTCTTTGTCGCGCCCTCCAAAACTTTGGTCACTTTCCAGCAATAGCCCGATGATCTTGCGGTGGTCGGCAGCGGTGCCTTTTTCGGCCTCTTTTTTGGCAGCTTCGCGGAGGGCGAGGGTCAGGTTGTTCTTGGCCATTCCAAAATTGGGGTCGAGCTGCAGCGCGAGGCGATAATCGGCGACGGCCAGCTCAAATCTTTTCGCAATTTGCTGCGCATTTCCCCGGTCATAATAGGCTTGCACCATCGTTGGGTGCATTTTCAGCGCGGCATCGAGGTGGCCAACGGCCTTGTCCACCAACGCCTGTTTTTTGGCGGGGTCTGCCTCCTTCATCGCGTCGCCGAGGAGGAGCGGGGCAATGGCCTCGCGCATTTTCACCGAGTTGCCGCTCGTTTTTATGTCTTCGTAAAACAGGGTTCGGTTGGTTTTCCAGAAGGTGTTCCGATGGATGGTCTTGATTGAAAAAAGCAAAAAGATGATTGAAAACGTGCCAATGACTACCGTTTTCCAACCTTTTTGGTAAAAAAACCAGGCCAATCCGGCGACCGACAAACAAAACCCGACGCTCGGCATGAACAAAAAACGCTCCGCCAAATGCGTCCCGACCTGAAAAAACACGTTCGAGGTGATGCTCAACGAGGCGAGGAAAATGACCACGCCCAGCCGCTCGACAGGCCTCGATCTTTTCCAAAAAACGCCGAGCGCGAACCAAACCATCGCTCCAAAAACCAGCAATGCTGCCCACGCCCGCCAGTCCGAAAACGTGACCAGCCCAATCTGTTGCGGGTAATAATCGCTCGTCAGCGGGTGCGGGAAAACGAGCAATTGGAGGTCTTTCCAAAGCCCGACGAGGACGGTCGCGGCGCGTTCGGAGGTGGTGAAATGGACCCATTTTTCGCCCTCGATTTTCACGAAAGGGTTGTTCACGAGCTCCATCGTCGGCTTGCCGAGGCCGATGCCGATGACGCTCGCGCGGACCAAGATCCCGGCCAAAACGCCCGCCAAAAGTGGCCAGCCATTTTTCATAATGGATGAAATACTGGCATTCCTGAAAAGCAAAAGGACCCCCGGGAAGACCGCCAAAAGCGTCAAAACGTTCTCTTTTGCCAACATCCCGAGAAAGATCAACGCGCCCGCGAGCAGTTTTTTCCACAAGATATTTTGGTCAAAACCCTGCACGGCGAGGTTGAGTGCGCCCAATCCGAGGGCCAGCGCGGCGATTTCGTCAAGGCTTTTGATGTTGCAAACGACCTCTGTGTGGATTGGGTGGACGGTGAAAAGCAAGGCGGCAGCGGCGGAGATCCACGCCGTTTTTTCCACGGAAAATTTCCCCTTCAAAAAAAGCATGACCGTTCGATAGGTCAAAACGCAGAGCGCGGCATACGCAAGGACCTCCAAAATGTGGAAGGGCATCGGGTTTTCTCCAAAAATTTGATAAAAAAGGGCAAAAACCAGCAAGGTCAGCGGGCGGTAACGGCTTCCATAAACGTTCGCAGAACGCTGCATTTGCTCAAAAAACCCGGCAAAAGTGTCGTTCGTCAGCAGTTCGCCCCAGCCCGCGATGCCTTTTTTGGTGAAGGCATTGTCGAGGATGAGCATCCCGTCGTCGAGGACGAAACCGTGCCAGATCGTGTTCGCATAAAGTGCGACGGCCAGCCCGAAAATGAGCCAGCCGACCCTTTTTTTGTTCATCAAAAAAGCGGGGACGGCGATGTTCGCGGGCATCGCGGCGGGAGATTTGATTGGAGATTGCTTTGACATGGCCGCAAAAAAACGAACCGTCCACGATTTTTTCACCACAAAGGGCACAAAGGTTTCACAAAGTTCACAGCGGTGTTCTTTGTGAAACCGTTGCGCCCTTCGTGGCGAATTTCATAGTTTTGCCCGACGAAAAACCGGTTCCAAATTTCATAAAAATGTTCGATTCCATCTGGCAAGACATCCGCCGCGAGTTCAGTTACGGCAACATGGTGACGCGGCTCATCATTGCCAATGTCGCCGTTTTTGTGGCTTTCGCAATCCTTTACCTGGTTGCTTTTTTGCTCCAACTGGGCGAGGTCGCGCACTTTTTCGAGGACTGGCTCGGCTTTTCGAGCCACTGGCGCAAGGTCATCTGGAAGCCGTGGACGCCGCTCACATCCATGTTTTTGCACCTCGGTTTTTGGCATTTGCTCTGGAACATGCTCGCCCTTTATTGGTTTGGCCGCATCGTGGGCGACCTGATCGGCGACAGCCGCATTTTGCCGCTCTATTTGATTGGCGGGCTGGGCGGCGGGCTGCTCTATTTTGTCGGCGTGAACATTTACGCGGGCGATTTTGGGATGGAACATATCGCGTTTGGCGCGTCGGCGGCAGTCGCGGCGATCATGGTGACGGCGGGTTTTTTGGCGCCCGATTACCTGATGCACCTGCTTTTTTTGGGCGCGGTCAAGTTGAAATACATCGTCGGCGCAGTCCTGCTCCTATTTATATTGGACTTGGCTGCGCGACGGAACATGGGCGGCCAGTTCGCGCATATCGGCGGGGCCATCACAGGCTGGCTTTTTTTCAACCAATTGAGGAACGGGAGCGATTGGTCGATTCCGGTCAACCGCCTGATCAACCGGATACAGGGCCTTTTTTCAACTAAAAAAATCGGCAAGAACACGCGCGTCGCTTGGAAAAACCCGAAGCCCCAACCACGTCGTGAAACCACAAAAACCGCCCAAAAACCGCCCTCTTCCGGTCTCGATCAATCGCGCATTGATGCTATTTTGGACAAAATAAAAGAGCACGGCTACGAAAATTTGACGGCAGAGGAAAAGGACGACCTGTTTAACGCGAGCAAAAAACAGAAATAACCCCACGAGTTGCCATGAAAAGATGGATGGTCTATGGCTGGTGCAGCCTCGTTTTGTTCGCCCTTTTTGCGGCGCAGGTCGACCCGTCGCAGGTCGGATATTTCTCGATTTTGGGGACGGCGATGCCGTGGCTGATCCTGGGATTATTGGTTTTATGCTATTTTTTGCGAAAAAACTGGCTCGTTTTGATGCCGATCGCCTGCCTCGTGATGAGTTTCGAGCATTTGACGGCCTTTGCCGGATGGCATTTTTTACCCGCCGAAAAAGTCGAAAAACCGCTCAACGTTGTCACTTGGAACATTGGCGCACTTTGGTCGTCGAAAGAAAGGCCCGACCAGATCCAGTCCCACCAACGCGCCTTTTTTGATTTTTTGAACAAAAAAGCCCTGCCCGACATCCTTTGCACACAGGAGGTCGGCGGCGAGTTCATCCCGGCCATCGCGCAGGAAACGGGGTTGACGTATTTCAGCCAAGTTGCGGGGAAACAGACGGCCATTTTTTCAAAATTTCCCATCGAAAAATCGGGCGAGATCCCTTTTGAAAAAACCTCCAACTCGGCGGTCTGGGCCGATGTGCGGCTCGAAAACGGACGGATTGTTCGCATTTTTTGCGCCCATTTGCAATCAAACCGGGTCAGCGCGGATGCCGACCGCCTCGCCGAGACCGGCAAGCTCGACGACAAAAAGACTTGGTACGACATCAAAAGCATTCTTTCGAGGGTCAACCGGGGCACCCAAAAACGCGCCCGGCAGGCCCGCACACTCGCCGATATGGTCGCCCGGAGCCCAAGTCCGGCCATTCTTTGCGGCGATTTCAACGACACACCGAGCAGTTTTACCTACCATATTTTGTCCAAAAACCTCTGCGACCCGTTCCGTCGGCACGGTTTTGGACTGGCAACCACATATCGCGGCAGCATCCCGCTTTTGCGGATCGATTACATTTTGGCCTCCGACAAGCTGCGAACAGTCGATTACAAAACCCCAAACGCCGGCCTCGGCGATCA
>JANOQP010000185.1:0-8592 GCA_031414895.1 Saprospirales bacterium | reverse complement strand
CGCCGCGTCGCTGTTCGAAATGACCTCGATGACAAAAGCGGGGACCTCGATGGCGCCCTCGTTTGCCAAATTTTCTATCTGTTCATTGGTCAGCCAGGCCATATCGGGGCGGCGCATATGGCCTTCAAAAAGCAGGAGGTCCGGCTCGGCGAGGAGTTCGCCAACCACCATTTTTTCAATTAAAAAGTGTCGAAAAAGGGCGGTCAGGTTTTTTTGGATATAAAGCTGTTGTGCGTTCATCGTGTAAAGTGTTCGTTCTGCCACGCCGTTGACCCATTCGTATTTATACCTGCCCTCGCGGGACTGGTAGCGGTTTTGGAACTCGCGCCACGAAATCTTGCGGGGCTGTGCGCGCAAGGTCGCCACGGGGCGGAGAGCGGTGACGAGCTGTTTTGTTTTAAAAGCAAGTGCTTCCATGCGATTCAAATTTTGACAAAAGTAGGAAAATATTGAACTTTCATTGCAGCAAAACCGCCTCCGGCCGCGCAAAAACCCGCAATTCGTTCGAGTAATATAAATACGCCTGGCTCGCCGGGGCCACAAATTTGCCCGGGATTTCGGCGCGGAGGTCGAGCGCGATGTCGCGTTTTTCGCCCGCCGCCAGTTTTTCGAAATGGAAGACCGCGAAGCCGTCCCAAAGTTCGTAAAAATCGAACGCCTTTTCGTCGCCCAGTTTTTTGAGCTGCCACGGTTGCAGCGACAGGCCGGCCGGGATGCCGACCAGCAAAATGGGCGACGCGGCGACGTCCCCGCTTTTGTTGAAAATGGAGGCCGTCAGCCGCACCGTTTCGCCGATCGCGGCCGATTTTTTGTCCAAGACCGTCGCCAGTTCGAGCGGGCATTCGCGCACGTCGCGCGGGCGGCTGGCCGCATATTTCAGCTCAAGATCGAACGGGATGGGCGTTTTTGTATTTTCAAAATAGACCTCGATTTTCGGGTCGTCGTTTTGAAAATACTGTTGCAAGTCATTGATTTTCAATGCATTGAGTTGCCCGGCGGCATAAACTTGTTCGGCCACCCGGCGGCCATCGACGGCCACGACGAGCAGGCCGCCGTCGGTTTTATCGGAAGATTTTGCTGCAAACTCGATCAGCGCACGGAGCGCGAAAACCGTGCTTTGGGTGCTGCCGTAGCCGTACTCGTTTTTGTTTTTGAGGATAAAACCGATGGCCTTTTTCAGTTCCTTTTCGCCCAAATCGGCCCGCATCAGCGCGAGCGCAACGAGCGAGGCGGTCTCGACCTTGAACGAATTGCCGTAGCCGCCCATCGCCGATTTGCCCGCTTCTGGCCAACTGCCGTCGTCGTTCTGTTTTTGCAAAAGGCTGGAAATCAACGGTTTGGCCCGCGCGTCGGCCGTTTTCAGGAGCGCGTTCGCAAGGAGGGCCTGTTGGTAGATATTGCCGCTCGACTGCGCTTTTTTGAGCGTTTCGTCGATTTCGGGCGCGATTTTTTCGCCAAAACCGGCCTCTGCGAGCGACCAGACGATATAGGCGTTCGGCGCGTTTTCGCCCGAAAAAGAGTCGTAGCCATTTTGGTTGCGCTGCCAACCGCCCATCCCGTCGCGGCGCGAGAGCAGCCAATCGGCCGTCCGCGCGATCATTTTTTTGTCCACCGCAAAAACGCGCGACATATCGCTGAACTCCAAAATGCCGTAGGCCGTCAGCCCCTCGTGGCCGGGGTCGCGCCCGTACCAGTCGAAACCGCCCGATTTGGACTCGTAGCCGACCAGTTTTTGATAGCCAGCTTCGAGCATTTGGCGGGCTTTTGCCTCGGTTTCGGGGCGCAATTGGTTGGTTTTTTTCAAAAAATCGAGCACCAACAGGTTCGGGTAATTGGAACTTGAAACCTGTTCAAAACAACCGTTCGGCTGCCGGAGCATCCGTTCCATGCTTGCCGTGAGGTCTTCGAGCGCGCTCGGATAGGCCGTTATTTTCGCCGAAACGGTCCCCGAAATGGGGTTCACAAGGTGCGGCGCGAGCAGGTTTTGGGCATCATTTCCCGAAATAATTTGCGTGACCGGGAAGCCCCGGTTGACGGTCTTGATGGTCGCCGTGAGGCCGTCGGCGAGGCCGTTTTGGGTAGAAAATTGGATGTTTATGGCCTCGTTCGGGTTGATAAATTGGCCAATTTCGCAGCCGACCTCGACCGTTTTTGCCTCGCCAGCAGTCAAATGGAGCGTGTCGCGCTGCCTGTTTTTGGTCGAAAAATGGGGCGGGATGCCGATGCCCAAAACGCCCGTGAGCGGCCCGAGGGTGTTGTTTTTGACGACGATTTCGAGCTTCAAAAAATCGCCGACCTGCACTTGCGTGGGCAATTTGCAGTCGATTTGCACGGGTTTTTGGGCAAAAAACGGCTTTTCGGCGCGGCCAAGCTGCCCGTTTTGTCCAAAACCTTCGGCGGTCGCGCGGAAGGTCGTGAGCGCGTCGGAGGTGAAAAAACCGACCTCGGCCTCGCCTTTTTCGTTCGTCTCCACATTTGGCGACCAAAAAATCGTCGGGCGAAAATCGGTCCGCTGCGATGGGGCAGCATATTGTTCGTGGCGCGGCACATAAAACTGCCGGGCGCGGTCGTAGATAAGCCGACGGGCGGGCGGGATCGGGGCCGGTTTTGCCTGAAAATACCCGCCGCCCGGTGCCGACATGACCGTGCGAAAGGCTTGCGACATATCATCAAAAACCTGCCCGGAGGTCGTCCTGTCGGCATGAAAAAGCGGTGTTTTGTACGCGACGACGACACATTCCGTCAGGCTCGAGCCGTCGTAATTTTCAAGTTCGGCGGGCAGCCCGCCCGAAAATCGGAAGGCAGTTTTGGAAAGCCCGGCACTTTTTTGCGCCTCGCCCGTCGTCCGGATGCCGTCGATATAATAGTCCTTCGCGTTGTCGCGCGAGCCACGGATGGTCACATCGCCGCCGTCGAGGGAAGTGACCCCGGCGGTCTTGGCGACAATCGCAGCGGCGGGTTTTGTGGGCAAATTGCGAACGGTTTCGGCGGTCAAGGCCATGCCTTGCGCGGTATTGTCCTGTTGGATATTCGGAATTGCATAGGCGGAAACGACAACTTCACTGATGGCGTTGCCCTCATCGGCGCCCCGATAGGTTTTGTCCACGATGGTCGCGCGGTTTTCACGGACGATCACGCTCGTGGCCTTCGCCGTTTTGTAGCCCGTGTAGCTGAACTCCATATCATAACTGCCGGGTTCGAGGCGGATGCTGAACTTGCCGCCGAAGCCGGTGGTCGCGCCCGCAATGAGCTTCCCCTTTTTAAGGATGCTGACCGTCGCCCCGAACACGGCCTCGCCCCCCGAATCCGTCACCTTTCCGCGCACGAGCGAAGGCACGCCCTTGCCGCCCGCGCGGACCGAAATACCTGTTTCGTTGAGGGGCAAGTTTTTTTTGAAAAACATCAAGTTCAGGTGCTCATCGTAACGTTCGAGCGGGAAATAACTGCCCTTCCCGTAGCGCAGGTGCGAATATTTTTGAAGGTCTGTGCTGCCAAAATCGAAGCGGCCAAACTTGTCCGTTTCGACCGCCGGGCCGTTCGGGTAAAGGGAGATCGTTTCGTTGAAAACGGCCTTTTGGCGGTCAAAATCATACAAATTGCCCGCAATCCGCGCCGTTTCGGGCTGGTTTTGGAAAACCAAGGGCTCGCTGGCGAGGGCGGTTTTCCAACCAAAACGCCGCCAGCCCTGCGTCATCAACAGGAAATCGAGGGCCTGTTCGGCGGATTTTTCGGCGGGGTCAAAGTAAAAATTGGGCTCCTCGACCTTGCCGCGCACGTCCTGTTGGAGCATCATTTCGGCCAGCAAATGGGCCTGTTTGTCGTCGGCGAACGTGAGCAATTTGTCGTCGGTCACGGCGAGCGAAAACTGGCCTTGGACTGGCCGGTTTTCGTGGTCTTTCACCGAAAGTTTGAGTTTCACGCGGTCGCGGGGGAGGTATTTTTCCTTGTCGGGCGTGAGCTCGATTTTGAGCTGGCGGTCGCGGTTCACGAATGCGAGGCGTTCGGCCTGTTCCTCCATTTTTGCGTTGAAAACGGTAAAACGGGCGATGCCCATCGGCCAATCTGCCGTCGGGACGAAGACTTTGGTCGGCCCGTTTTGGAATTTCAATTCATTGAAAATCAACAACTTATCGCTGCTGACGGCAGTGAAAAAGACTTTTTCGGCAGGCCGCGTCGAGCTTATTTCAAAAATAAAATCCGTCCCTTTTTTTTCCAAAAGATGGATGGAAATGCCGTCCGTGACCGCCGCCGGAAGTTCGAAATGGGTGGGGCAGGAGGCGGGATTGGTCAGTTTGGCCACATATTTTTCGCCCGTTTTTGGGATAAAATTGACCGCGCCCATCCCGTCGTGGAAACTGGCGAAACTGGCCACTTTTTCGTTTTTGGAATCAAATATTTCGCCTGCGACATCGGCTGGTTTGCCGAATTCATTGACCGCCTTGAACGCCATTTTTTGGGAAATCCCGGCCACGGCATCGCCCCCTTCGGGGAAAAATTGGAGGTCTATTTTTCCCAAAACAATTGGAACGGCACGGCTGATGGCCTCCGTTTGGCCGTTATTTTCGAGGGTGATATTGAGCAGCCCGTCGTTGGTTTCGAGTGTTTTTGGCAACTCGAAACGGACGTAGGCGCGTCCGTTTTCATCGGTCGAGGCCGTGCTTTTTTGGAAATCCGCGCCGCCGATTTTTACCGAAAAGTCGAATTTTTTGCCCGAAAGTGGCTTGTTTTCGAGCGAAAAAGCATCAAATTTAGCAATCACGACCTCGCCGGGGCCGAACGATTTTTTCTCAAAATCAAGTTTGAGGCGCAGGTTTGGCAGCACCGTTTTTTGAACCGTCAGGTCGCGCTCGAAAACCGATTCGGTGTTTTTCATCCAGTTCGTGAAAGCGCGGACTTTGTATTGCCCGCCGGGCAAATTTTGGCCCAACCGGAAATCGCCAGCCGCCGAGCCGCCGATTGCGAGCAGCGATTTTTTTTGGACGACCGCGCCGCGCGGGTCGAGCAGTTCGACATGGACAATATCGCTCACCCGCGACGGCATGAAGTCGTCGGCGTTGCGCAGCCAGCAATTGAACCAGAGGTCTTCGCCGGGCGCGAGGAGGGTGCGGTCGAGGGTCAAATGGAGTTTTTCGGGGCGGCATTGAGCGGCTAGGTCGGCGAGTTTTTTTTCAAAAAACGGGCGGACGGTGTCGGTTTGCTCGGCAAAGCCGAGATAATTTTCGACACGAGGCACAGCCTCGCGCCAGCCCGCACGAGGCACAGCCTCGCGCCAGCCCGCACGAGGCGCAGCCTCGCGCCAGCCCGCAGCCTCGCGCCAGCCCGCAGCCTCGTGCCAGCCGTGCTGCGCTTTTCGGCAGCGAATTTGCTCGATTTTTGATAAAAACGGATCGTTTTTTATCAAAACGGAGCTGGTTTGGGTGATGCCGAGCGCGGCGAAGAGGCAGAGGAAAAGGGTTTTTGCTGACATAATAACGAGGAATTGAAAAATGAGGAATCGAGGAATTGATAAACAATCCATCAAACTGGAAGACCGCCCGGCCGTGCGCTGCCCCCATTCGATCGTGTGGATGCAATTCGCGGATGCGCGAACGATTTAAAATTGCACACGAACCGTCGGGCGACCGGGCATAAATTTTGGATAAGAAACCGTAAACCGATTTGCAATGGCCGTGTTTTGATACCTTCACGCCCACAATTTAATCTTTAGTCATGCCCATTGAGCAGCGCGAACGGCAGGAAGCCGAATTTCAATCAAAAATAGACGCAGAGACGCGGATCGAACCGCGCGACTGGATGCCCGAACCGTACCGAAAAACGCTGGTCCGGCAGATTGCGCAGCACGCGCACTCGGAGATCGTCGGGATGTTGCCGGAGGGCAATTGGATTACCCGCGCCCCGTCGCTAAAACGGAAAATGGTGCTTTTGGCGAAGGTGCAGGACGAGGCGGGGCATGGGCTTTACCTTTATTCTGCCGCCGAAACGCTGGGCGCAAAGCGCGACGACCTTTTTGACGACCTCCATGCGGGGCGGGCAAAATATTCCTCCATATTCAATTACCCGACGCTCAACTGGGCCGATATCGGGGCCATTGGCTGGCTCGTGGACGGCGCGGCGATCATGAACCAAGTGCCAATCTGCCGCTGTTCCTACGGCCCGTATGCGCGGGCGATGGTGCGGATCTGCAAGGAGGAAAGTTTTCACCAGCGGCAGGGCTTTGAGAGCTTGATGACGCTTTCGCACGGCACCCCGGCGCAAAAAGCGATGGCGCAAGACGCACTCAACCGTTGGTGGTGGCCCGCCGTGATGATGTTCGGGCCGTCCGACGATGCTTCGCCGAACTCTGCGCAGAGCATGAAATGGAAGATAAAGCGCATCTCGAACGACGATTTGCGGCAAAAATTCATCGATGCCTCCGTCGATCAGGCAAAGGCATTGGGCCTCGAAATCCCCGACCCCGACCTGAAATGGAACGAAGCGACCGGGCATTATGATTTTGGGGAAATAAACTGGGACGAATTTTTCGAGGTCGTCAAGGGCAACGGCCCCTGCAACCGCGAGCGCGTCGCCGCCCGCAAAAAGGCATGGGAAAACGGCGCATGGGTCCGCGAGGCGGCCACCGCCCATGCCGAAAAACGCGCCGCCCGGCAACAACAATTTCAGAAACACACGGCTCTAACCCAATAATAGATTTAGTACCCTTCATGGTGCGTTCGCTTCGCGCCATGGGATTACCACCACACCAACGCTCCGGTTTTTAACGAAAAACCGGGGCGTTTTTTATTGCGAAATGCGGATAACGGAATGCGGATTGGGCAAAAAAAGGGCGACTGAAATATGTGCCAAAAACCCAATAAATATCTGAATGTGGAAAACTTCTGCGCAATTTTAGATGGTTGTTGGGAAAAAAATAAAATGTGTTTCTATGTTTGCCCCCGATTTGTTGAACAACCATGCGCCCCTGCGAACGCTGCCGGGGCGATTTTCTAACCAGTTTATCCTTTTATGCACGCTATCACGCAGACCATCAGCACGACCCAACGGGTGCTGCTCTTTATCCCGATTTTCTTGCTTTCCATCGCCTGTTCGGCGTTCAAGACCGCCACAAAAACCAATTCCTCCAAGAAAAAAGAAGCCGTCGAGGCCCTCCAACTCCGTCAGGACGTGGCCGGATGGGCCAAGAACTATGTCGGCATCAAATATAAATACGCCGGCACCAGCCCCCGCACGGGCTTCGATTGCAGCGGTTTCACGAGCTATATTTTGAAGGAGTTTGACATCAAGGTGTCACCGAGCAGCTCGACGCAAAGCACACAGGGCGTAAAAATCCCCATCGGCGAATCAAAAACGGGCGACCTGATTTTTTTCAGCCATGGCGGCCGCAGCAAGTCCATCCAGCACGTCGCAATCGTTGTGTCGAATGACGAGAACGGGCTGTTCATTTGTCATTCGACAAACACGCGCGGCGTCGTTGTCGAGAACGTCTATGAATCGGCCTATTGGAAAAAACGGCTGCTTTTTGCCCGCGACGTGATCACGCCGCATTCGCTGAAATAGCTTTTTCCCTTCGAGTTTGGGGTTTATTTTTTGGATAGTTCGGCATCTTGTTGCGAGAAGCAGTCGAGGGGTTTTGAATTTTAGAAAAACACCGACAAGCTCCCCTTCACAAAAAACGGCGTCCCCGGCGTGAAATGGATCTCGGTGACCGGCTCGGCCTCGTTGGGGAGGCGGGTCTCGGTCTCAAATTGCGCCTCTTTCCAGTCGGCATTGGTCAGGTTTTGGGCGGAAAGGCCGATTTCGTAGCCTTTTTTGGCAAAACGGAGCGAACCGTCGAGCAAAAAATAGCCTTCGGCGACGATGCTGTTGTCCGCGTTCGCGGGGCGGTCGGCGATCCAACGTCCACGGAGCGACGCGCCAAAACCGCTTTTCGACCGAAAATCAAGGCCGCCCTGCCCGACGTGCTTTGGCGCGAGCGGGATCAAGTTTTCGCCGTCCGGGTCGTCCACCGAGCGGCCGTGCGAGTAGGCATAATCGGCATCCAAAAAGAGGGCCGGCAACAATTGCCAACGGGCGGAAATGTCCGCGCCGCGCCGGAGCGTCCTGCCGCCCGCCTCGACGACCGCCGCATCGCCGACATAGACGAACTCCTGTTCGAGGCCAAGTTGCCAAAAAGCGGCACCGATGAGCAGTTTCTGAAACGGCTTTGCAAAAAAACCGAGGTCGAAACCGACCGAGCGCGGCAAAACCTGCGCGCCGTTTTGTGGCACGACCACCCGCGAATCGTTCGAGTGGAAACCGGTTCCGGCGGCGAGGTAGATTTCCAGTTTTTTCGAGGCCGCAAACCGGAGCGTCCCTTTCGGCGAGACGATGTTCTTGGCGACCGCCCGCGTCAAACCGAGCGTCGTGTCGAGTTTGTTATCGTAGCCAAAATTGAACTGGTCGAACCGCAGGCCCGCGTTGAGCGACCATTTTTGGGCAAAATCCCACGTCGCGGCGGCATGGGCGGCGGCGTTCAGCTCGTCCACGTTGCCGAGGGCGAGGCGGCTGTTAAGCTGCACGCGCTTCGTGACGTAGCTGAGCTCCGAGTTTTTCGTC
>JANOQP010000184.1:0-3397 GCA_031414895.1 Saprospirales bacterium | reverse complement strand
AATCCGGGACATATGCGGGGCGGTCGGCGGGCGATGAAAAAATGGGCAGGGGCGACGTGGTCGCGGCAAGCGCGAGAAAAAGATTTGCGGGAATGATGGAAACCATGATAGAGGATTGAGTTTGTTAGATAATGCGCTTTCGCGCTGTTTGTAGTGTAAATATATGCAAATAGAACAAAATGCACTACAAAAAACAAACAAAATTTATCAACAAAAACAGAAAAAAAGTGTGGATAACTGAACCGAAAAACCCCGCGCCCCGAAAACACATATAAAAAACACTAACATGAAAACCCAACAGGGAAACCAACAAACGGGGAAAACAGGGCTAAAAAAGGGCGGGCGGCACGGCGGGGGCGGGGGCGAAAAACCAACCGGGCGCGGCGGCCACCGGGGCAAACCGGGCGCGGAGCGAAAACGGGCCCGACAAGCCACCGGGCAGCCACAAAAGCACGGGCAAGCCCCAACCGAGGGCAACCGAAACCGAGGCCCACGAACCCGAACCCGAACCTGAAAACCCGACGCCGGGCCCGAGCCCCGCCGGACAAACAGAACCGGGAAAAGAAACCAAAAGCCCGCCGGAAGACCGCAAAGCGGCCAAAAAGGCCAAAGAACGGGCGGCGAAGGCCGCGCGGCCGACGGCACGGCCGAACGCGCCGGACGGCGAAACGGCGAAAAGGGACAAGCGGCCAAAAACCGAAACGCCGCCGGATGCGGGCCGCGCAAAAGGCAGCGGCGACAAGGCGCAAAAGGCGGCACGATCAACACCGAGGGCACAACCGACGGAAACCGGGCAGACAGGCAGGGCGGCGGAAAAAGCGGCGGAAAACGAAGCACAAGCGGCCGCAGCGAGGGGGCAAGCCCGCCCGCCGGAAAAACCGACGGACGGGAACGGGGAAACGAGGGAAAGGAGGGAAGGAAGCACGGCAGAAGGGGCTAGGAGGCGAAAGAAGGGCGGAGCGGGCCGGCGACGGCGAAACGGACGAAACCGGGGCGAAAAGCCCACGAGGCGCGGCCAGCGGCCAAAAGCGAAAGGCGGGCGGGAACGAGGAGGAACATAAGAAAAAACGCACCGGGGAAAAAGGCAGCGGAACACCCGCCCGCCCCGCCCGGCGACAGAACAAAGATAACAAAACACACAACGAAAACCAAGAAAAAACAACAAAAAACACAACAGGGAAGAATAAAAGAACCAACACAGATACCAACAAAAGGGGAAAAAGCGGGGGAAAAACGAGGGCCGGAAAAGCGACAAAGGCGCGGCGCGGCGGGCGGGCGAAGAGGAAAGGCCAAGCCCAGAGACCGCGAAGCGACACAAAAACGAGGGCGGCGGCAGCCCCCGCCCCCCAAAAAGCCAGCGAGGCCAGCCCCTGGGGCCCACGGCGGGCCGCCACAACAATGCCAAGTTACGCACTACACGTTAGGCGGCACGGCGGGGGGGGCTGGCCGAACGGCGGGGGCGGGCGCAGCCCAGCAGCTCAGGGGAGCGCGACAGACCGCCCTAGGCGGAAACGTGGAAAAAACGAAATTCGATTTTGCCAAACCACCCGCCCTAGGCGGGGAACGTGGAAAAAACGGACAAAGCCTTTGTAGCCGTGGGCGCGGAAAAATGGTTTGATCAACGAGCCGTACTGCTCGGAGAGCCATTTTTTACTTGAAAAACGGATGATTGGCGAAGCGAGCCGCCACTTCGATGCCGGAAGCGCGGATGTACTTCAAAAACTCGATCTCGGATTTGTGACCGGTGAACTTCATGACGACCTGAATGGGCAAGCCATCCAAAACGGCATTTGTGGCAAAACTTCGCCGTCCGGTGTGGGTGTTTGCGAGTTCCCATTTTTCGTAAACGTCGGACAGGCCTTTTTTTTCAAAAAACTTGGTGACGGTGATTTTTTCAACAAAACTGGCTGAACGGAGCGCGGTTTTGATGTAATTGTTCATTTTTTGGTTGGAAATCGGTCGCGGGTTTTTGGCCAACACGAGGGCGAGTTTTTCAGAAATCGGGATAGTGACGCGCTGCCCGGTCTTTTGTTGGGTGATTTCGACAAACGGTTTTTGGTGATTGGCGGCGAGGATTTTTGGCAAATCTGAAAACCGCTGGCCCGTGAAGCACTCGACGAGCAAAAGGTTTCGGGCGTTGTCGATTGCCGGATTTTTAGAAAAGTCGAAATCGGCGAGTTTTTGGATTTCGGCTTTGTCGAGCCAAATTTGGTCGCGGTATTTCGGCGTTGGGATTTTGAAGTCTTGGTTTTTGAGAACGGTTTTCAGCGTCTTGACCATTTTGAACACCGTGCCGTCGGCGAGGCCTTTTTTTTGCAAAAAGGACTGGAAATCGGGGAACGGGAAATGTTCGGGCGAACGGTCGCCGAAAGCCGCGACGTGGGTTTTGAGTGTCCGGTATGCTTTGAGCGAGTTGGGGACGACCTTTTTGCCGATATCGGCGATATGGTTTTCGATTTCGGCGCAAACGGTGGTTTCGGCCTTTTTTTTTGGGAAAAGGTCGGCGGGGGCGGGCAAACGGTCGTGTGCGGCGATGAACGCGAGTATTTTGTCGCGGAGCTCAGAAAGCTTTCGGTTGGTCGTGGCCGTCAATTCCGGCTGGCCGGGAACGTGGACGGTTTCGCGGTGCACGTTCCAAAATTGCGGCTCGACACTGAACCCGGTCCCGATTTTTGAGGTTTGCCCCCGGTGGCGGACAATGGCCAAAATGGCGGTTCGATTCCCGGTTTTTCTTTTGAGGTTGAAGCGGACGGATCCCATTTTTGGGGGTCGGTTTGGGGGTCGTTTTGCCCAAGTTGCCCGCTTTTTCGCCCCGTTTTGCGCATTTGGCTCCGTAGTTCAATGGATAGAATGGAGGTTTCCGGTACCTTTGATGTAGGTTCGATTCCTACCGGAGCTACAAAGTTTGGGCGCAACTCGTTGATTTTCAGTGGGTTGCGCTTTTTTGTTTTTATAAATCGGCAACCAGTTTTTTGTGAAAATCGCTGATTTTTTTCGCTACTTCCTCCATTTTGAATTGTTGGACGTGCCGAAAACCCGCCTCGCCCAATCGCCCGCGCAAACTTTCATCGGCCAATAAATTGTCCATCGCCGCGATCAGTTCAGGTAAATTTTCGGGGTCAATATATATCGCCCCCGCCCCGCCCGCTTCCGCAAAACAACCGCCTTTCGTGGTGATCACGGGCGTTTTGCAGAAAAGCGATTCGGCAATCGGCATCCCGAAACCCTCGAATTGGGACGGAAAGACCATGAATTTGGCGTTTCTGTAAATTTCAGGCAAGCGGTTTTTATCCACCTTTCCCAAAAAATGGACGCGGTTTTCGAGTTTGTTTTCACGGACAAAATTCATGATTTTTTTCAAATAAACCTTGCCCGCGCCGACCGCCGTGCCAACCAC
>JANOQP010000183.1:0-6374 GCA_031414895.1 Saprospirales bacterium | reverse complement strand
GTTTGGGCAAAATCATTTCCCAAATCGCGCCGACTCGATCTGTTCAGCAATCTCCCTCCGCCGCTCGATCGTCAAAGAGTCCATCATTTTTTTCATCAAAACGTGGTGGTTTTGGTTGTAAAAAGTGTCGAGCTCGATGCGGACCTGGCGGCATTGCGCACTCGCGATCGAGTCGATCAGGTCGCGCGTTTTTGCGTCGATCGGCTTTTTTATCAAATCGCCGCAGCTTGAAACCACCAAAAGCAATACTGCGAGCAAGCAGCAGTTTTTCATGTCAAATAATATTTGGGCAAAATTAGCCATGGTTTGAAAAAAGAATCTCCGAAAGCTGTCGCATTTTTGCCCGCTGATGTGTTTATTAAATTGATTATCAACCTTTTACGATGAAAAACTGGATCTTGCTCGGCATGGCCGCCATGCTTTTTTGCGCACTTGGGTGCGGCACCGATGCCCCCAAAATGCCCCCTTCGGAAAACACGGCCGCAGCCCAACCTGCCGAAAACACGGCCAATCCACCCGCCGCCCAAGCGATGGACACGGCCGCAAAACCGGCCGCGCCGGCCCAAAAAATCGATTCCATTTTGCCCGAAAACCCGGCAAGTGGCGCAGCGGGCGCAGGCGCGCAAAAACCGCCCCAAAAGATGGAATCCATTGCGCCAAAGAGAAAGGTCGCGGGCCTCGATGCTGCAAAATGGACGGACGTGGCCGAGCTGGACAAAAGCATTGTGCTCGACATAAAATATGCGACCGAGGACAATTTCACGAAGTCAAAAATCTATGATTGCCCGCGCTGTTTCCTCCGACCAGAGGCCGCCGTGGCCATTGCGAAGGCCCACGAAAAGCTCCAAAAAGAGCGCGGCTACGGCCTCAAAATGTTTGATTGCTACCGCCCGCGGCCCTATCAGCAACGGCTTTGGGACAAAGTGCCGAACCCCGATTACGTCACGCCGCCCAAAAAAGGCTCGATGCACTCGCGCGGCGCGGCGGTCGACCTGACCATTGTGGACAAAAAAGGGAAAGAGCTCGACATGGGCACGCCCTATGATTTTTTCGGCGAAAAGGCCCACACAGATTTCAAGGACTTGCCCGAAAAAGTGCTGCAAAACCGGATTTTGCTCAAAAAAACACTCGAATCCGTCGGTTTTAAGGGCATCCGGACCGAATGGTGGCATTTTTCCTTTGGCAAAAAAGACTATGAACTTTCGAGCGATTTGTGGGAATGCGAGTAGCCCGAACGTTGATTTTTTGATTATCAAAAATCATAACAATCACAAGAATCACACAAAATCATAGTTCAGACAAAAGCCCTTTTATCAACACGCGCATTTTCGGCTCGGCGGCCTTCGCGACCGCGACGACCGATTCGATGGTCGTTTTTTGAATGATCTCGACCGGGAAACAGGCGTTCGAGACCATCGAACAGACAAAAACCGGCAGCCCGCTGTGCCGCGCCACCAAAACCTCCGGCACGGTGCTCATACCGACGACATCGCCGCCGAGGATGTTCAACATTTTATACTCGGCGGGGGTCTCCAAATTAGGGCCTTGCAGGGCCACATAAACGCCTGCGTGCGCCCTGATTTCGTGCGCCTCCGCGATGCGCAACGCACTGGCAATCAATGCTTTATCGTATGCTTCGAGCATATCCGGGTAGCGCGGGCCGAGGCGGTCGTCGTTCTCGCCGCGCAACGGGTTTTCAGGCTGCAAATTGATATGGTCGTTGATAAAAACGAGGTCGCCTGCCCGGTAATTGGCGTTCACGCTCCCCGAAACATTGGTGATAAAAAGCCGCTCGATCCCCAGTGCCTTCAACACGCGAACCGGAAAAGTGACCCGGTGCATCGAATATCCCTCGTAATAGTGGTACCGCCCGGCCATCGCCACGACGGGCTGCCCGGCAAGGTGGCCGAAGACCAATTTGCCCCGGTGCCACTCGACGGTCGAGCGCGGAAAATGGGGGATCTCCGAATATTCAATCTCGCCCGCGACCTCGATCTCATCGACCAAGCCGCCAAGGCCCGTGCCAAGAATGATGCCCGTATGTGGTTGAAAATCAATGCTTTGCCGGATTTTGGCGACGGCTTCTTGGATTTTATCGTACTGGTTTTCCATTGTTTTTGTTTAAAAAATTCAACAGCCCGTGCTGCCAAAACCGCCCGCACCGCGCCCCGTTTCCGAAAGCTCGGCGGCGGCCTCCCAACGGATTTGCTCGTAGCGAGCGATGACCATTTGGCAGACGCGCTCGCCCGGTTCGATGGCCTGTTTTTCCTGGCTCAAATTGATCACCGGCAACTTGAGCTCGCCCCGATAATCGGAGTCGATCGTGCCGGGCGAGTTCACCAGGGTGAGTCCTTTTTTGATGCTCAACCCGCTGCGGGGGCGCATTTGTGCCTCAAAACCGACCGGAAGTTCGATAAAAAGACCCGTCGGGACGAGCCGTCGTTCCATCGGTTCGAGCCAAATTGTTTCGGGGATATTTGCCCGGATGTCCATTCCGGCAGAGCCAGCGGTCTCGTAATTGGGCAGCGGGTTTTCGGAGCGGTTGATGATCTTGACGGTCATGGTTTGTTTTTTTTGAGCCAATTTGCAAAAAATCACCCAAAATCGATCTCGGTATTGTCCCCAATATTGAGCGAAAGGTTCATCCCTTTGATTATCGTGTCGGAGCCGATGACCGAATGGCGCAGCAATACCTCGTCGAGCCGGGCGAAACTGCCCACGATCGAGTCTTTCACGATGCTGTAATTGATGCTCGCGTCGTTGCCGATCGTGACGTGCGGGCCGATGATTGAGTTGGAGATCTTGCAGTTTTCGCCGATGGCGACGGGGTGGATGATGATCGTGTTGTCGAATTCGGGCAGGTCGCCGCCTGTGTAGCCCTCGCGCGAAAGGAGCATCGCATTGGTTTCGAGCAGCACCTGTTTGCGGCCGCAATCGTACCAATTGTTCACCGTCAGGGTCTTGAACGGCACGCCCTGTTCGATCATCCGTTGCAGCGCGTCGGTCAATTGGTACTCGCCGATGCTGCGCTCATTGTTTTTTATCAAAAATTCTATGGCGAGGAGCAGCCGCGTGACCTCCGTTATTTTATAGAGGCCGACAAGGGCCATGTTCGATTTCGGGATCTTCGGCTTTTCGACGACCTTGGTGGCCATGCCTTTTTCGTCAAACTCGGCGACGCCAAACTCGCGCGGGTCGCCCACTTTTTTGATGCCGAGGCAGCTTGTCGGCTCGTCCAAAAAGGTTTGGAGGTTCACGTCAAAGATCGTGTCGCCGAACGCGATGAAGATTTCCTCTTCGTCCTCGATCGCCTCGCGGGCCATCCAAACGGCGTGGGCCGAGCCTTCGCGATGCTCCTGATAGACGAATTCCATGTTCAGCTGCGGATATTTCGCCTCGATGAAATGCTGCATTTTGTCGCCGAGATAGCCGATGACAAACACAAAATCCACGACACCAGCCGACACCAATTTGTCGATGATGAAACAAATGATCGGCTTTCCCGCGACCGGCATGAGCGGTTTCGGCTGTGTGTAAGTGTGTGGGCGGAGGCGCGTGCCGGCCCCGGCGACTGGTATGATTGCTTTCATATTTTTTTAGTGATGAACGATAAGCGATGAATGATGAATGACGATGGCCGCCCCATTCATCATTTATAATTCATCATTTATCATTCAAATCCGCCCCGTATTTGTCCAAAAAAGGATGGTCAGCGGGTGCGCCGTGTCGTCGCGGTATTTTTTCAAAAGGGCTTCAAGTTCCGCACGGGGGACGGTCGATGTGCGGACAAAAGGGAGGGTCTGCTGGTTTTCGGGCTGGGCCAAAATGACCTGAAAATCGGTCGGCGACTGCCAATGGAAATCGCCATAAAACCCGGTTTTGAGGCCCGGTTTTTGGGTCAAATTTTCCAGTTCCGTCAAAAATTGCTTTGCGGCGGCCTGATCGGCGGCCTTTTCGTAGCCGACCCAACCCCAGATGACCGGTTGCGGGATCCGGTAAAGGATTGGCGTTTTCACGACCACGCCCGCACGTTCCTCGAACGAAAGGCGCACGGATTCGACCCCGATGTTGAGCGTCCCGGCGATGGAAACGGCCCCGGCAAGGCTGATCGTGCAGGCATATTCGGCATCGGGCCGGTTGCCGAGCGAGAGGAGCGTCGAGGCGGGCGCGTTGCCGGGGGTGCATTTTGCGGGCTGCACGATGCGGTTGAGCGTGATCAGCACGTTGTCGGGCTGCCAATTGGTCTCGGCATCGACGGCCACATTTTCGCACTCATAATGTTTGGTCGTCGTGAGGCGCATCCCGAGGTCGGCCTTGCCTGTCGCCGAGTCGCGAATCTCGGCCAGTTCGAGGTTGAACTCGTCGGGTATATTATATATGGTGTCCGTTTCGGGCGGGTTGAGCTTGCAGCCGGCGGCCAAAACGATGGCAAAAAATAGGACGGTCGTCAGAAATTTCATAAAAAGGGTTGGACGGGCAATGGTCAGTAAAAAAGGGGGAAGTCAGTTCGGCGGATAAACGTTTCGGGCGGTGTTTTTTGCTGCCGCAAATGTAAAAGAATTCGACCGGATCACTCCGAAATCTCCAAAACCCAGGCATCGTGGCAGGGTGGGCTTTGTCGGGCCGAGTCCGGGATTTTCACCAAAAGGTCATCGCCGCTGCGCGACCATTTCAGCTCGCCCTTTATGCCCAACATATTGATTTTCAATGAATTTCCCCTATTTTTTGGGAACGGGAAGCGCACCTCGGCGGGCATTTTTTCGTCGGCCCCGGCGAGGTAAATGGCAAAAATGCGGCCGTCATTTCTGTTTTTTGTGAAACAAACCTTTCCTGATTTATAGGGCTCGACGGGCCGCGTCGAATAAATGGCCGCCGAGTTTATCGCCATCCAATCGCCGAGGTCGGCAAGCCGGGCGAGGCTTTCGGGCGGCAGTTCGCCCTCCGGCGATGGGCCGATATTGAGCAAAAGGTTGCCGCCCTTCGCCACGATGTCCACCAAAAGGTGCACCAATTGGTTGGTCGATTTGTGGCGGTCGCCGGGCGCGTAGCTCCACGAACCGCCCATCGTCATGCAGGTTTCCCAGCGGTAGGGGAGCGGTTTTTCGGGCACCTGCTGCTCCGGCGTGAGGTAATCTTGGAACGGCCCCGGCACGTCGCGGTCCACCAAAATGATGTCCGGTTTGTGGCCGCGGGCCATGGCGGCGATGCGGCGCATGTCGATGTCCTGCCCGTTGGGGATGCCGGCCTCCCATTCTTTTTTGCGGTCGACGACCGAATCCGGGCGCACCCAACCGCCGTCGAACCAAAGGATGTCGAGCGGGCCGTAGCCGGTGACCAGCTCCTCAATTTGTTTGAAGGTAAAATCCTGAAAACGCTTCCATTTTTCGGGCGATTTGGCCAACGGGTAGTTCACGTTGCGGTCTTTTGGCGGCCATTGCGGCGACCAAAAATCGGGCGAATGCCAGTCCGGTTTTGAAAAATAGGCCCCGATGCCCATTTTTTGCGCCCGAAAAGCATCAAAAACATGGCGGGCGATGTCGGCTTTCGGGTTTTTCGCGAACGCGCAATTTTCGCCCGTCACCTTATAATCGGTCTGTTTTGTGTCGAACATGCAAAACCCGTCGTGGTGCTTTGTGGTGAAAACGACGTATTTCATGCCCGCTTTTTGCGCCGCCGTGGCCCATTTTTCGGGGTCAAAATGCACGGGGTTGAACTGTGCGGGCAGCTTTTCGTACGCTTTTCGGTACTCAAAATAATCGGGCATCTCTCCCGGCACGGCGGGTTTTGGCATCCCCGGGTGCCAGCGCCGCTCGCACCAGCCCGCGTCCTCCGGGCAGAGCGACCACGACTCGACGACGCCCCATTCCGAATACGCGCCCCAGTGCATGAGGAGCCCGAATTTCCAGTCCTGCCATTCTTCGAGGTGCTTTTCGACGGCGGGGCCGGGGCTGGTCTGCGCATTTGCGGAAGCCAAAAGGCAAAAGGCGAAGGGCAAAAGGGCGAGGGTCGTCCGTTTTTTCAAAAATGTGGTCATGACCGAAATTTTATCGGCGAAAATTACCGCAGGTTCTGGGTGCGCGGCAATGTAGGGCACGTTGTGAGCCCCTGCGATTCTCGCGAGCAAAATGAATTTTGGGCGATCAATTTTTTGAACCAGTCCCGGACTACCCAATCATTCAGCCTTGTAATTTTTTGCTTCAAGCCGTTGGGTCAAATGCGAAATCAGGTCTTTTTGAGTCTGAATAGTTTCGTTTTTGACCAAAACGGTTTCGTTGTGAGCCGCCACAAGTTGGTCAAGTGGATTGTTCAAATAATTGGCCGCACTGCCGCCGGATTGGTTGTGGTTTATTTGGGTCGGGGCTGTCTCGCTTTTT
>JANOQP010000182.1:0-9476 GCA_031414895.1 Saprospirales bacterium | reverse complement strand
GGAATTTCTTACAGTCAACATGGCGCTTCGCACCTGTTTAGCGTCTTTCCCTCTCACCCTTCCGTTCTGCCAAAACAACGAACTTTGTTTCGATTCAACTCTTCGTTTTTACCACCGCATAAACGTATGAGCGTCTGCCCGAGTTTTGGCTCGAATTTTCAATAAAAGCACCTAAAAAGTGTCGATTTAAATCAAAATTCGAGCCTGAATTCGGGCAGACCCTTAACAGGGTGACAGCTACTGGAGTCTGGAATTCGTGCTTTTTTTTGACCAAAAATGGCAGCACCTGAATCCTTTGAAAATGAACACCCGAACCTTACAGGGTGACAACCGCGTTGCCCCGAAGTTCAAAACTTGTTTTTTACACGTTCCTAAACAATCTGCTCCCGAATGGCCTTTGATACCGCCTCGCTCACCGAGTGCACCTGCAATTTTTGATAAACGCTCGTGATGTGCGTCCGGATGGTGTTGATGCTGATGAACATTTCGGCGGCGACCATTTTGTAGGAAAGGCCGTTCACGAGGTGGCCGAGGACTTCTTTTTCACGATCGGTGAGGTCGTAATGGCCGATTTGCCGCATCCCGGATTTTTGGAAAAGGTGCAGCACCTTCCGGGCGACCGTCGGGGTCATGGCCGAGCCGCCCTCGAGCAGGTCGTGGACGGATTGGAGGATGCGGGCTGGCGAGGTGTGCTTCAACAGGTAGCCGTCCGCGCCGAGGCAAATGGCCTCAAAAATCGAGTCGTTCTCGTCAAAAATGGTCAGCATCACAGCCCTAACTTCCGGGAAATGTTTTTTCAACAGAAAAAGCCCCTGCAACCCGTTGACGTGCGGCATATCAACATCCAAAAAAACGAGGTCGGGGCGGTGCGCCTCGATTTGCTCGCGCAAAAAACGGCAATCCGAAAACTGCCCCGCGACGGCCAATTCCGGGTCGGTCGCGAGGAGCGCGGCGAGGTTTTGGCGGTAGCCCTCGTTGTCTTCGTAAAGCAAAATGCGGGTCATGTTTTCCCAAAAATTGGTTGTTGTAAAAATCAGTTCAAGCCTAAATATGTTGGCCCACATAAATATGTGAAAGGGCATTCAAGAAATCGCCGTGCGCAACAAGACCGTCGTCCCTTTTTCGGGCATGGAGATGATTTCGAGTTGCCCGCCGAGGTTTTCAGCGCGTTTTTTAAGGTTGCCGAGGCCGTTGCCGCCGGTCGTGTTTTTGGGCAGGCCCTTCGGAAAACCGTGTCCGTCGTCCCTTATTTCGAGAAAAAAATGGCCGTGATCGAGGCCCATTTTCACAAAAACGGTCGAGGCATGGGCGTGTTTTGAGACGTTCGTCATGGCCTCTTTGTAAAAAAGGTAGACCTGTTTGCGGGCCTCCGGCTGGATCTTGAGGTCGTTTGTTTTTGGGGAAAAATCAAATTGCAGCCGCACTTCCCTTTCATCGAAAACCTGCCCGGCGAAGGCCCGCATCCGGTCGGCGAGCTTGGGCATCGAGTCGTTTTCGGGGTCCATCGCCCAGACGATGTCGCGCATGTCCTCGACGAGCTTGGAGGATTTAGCCGAAATGTTTTCGAGCGCCGATGCCATCCGTTCCCGGTCGCCCGAACGCGCCGCCGTGTACGAAAAAATGGACATCGAGCTGATCTCCGAGCCGAGGTCGTCGTGCAGGTCTTGCGAGACATTTGCGCGTAGGGTGAGCAGTTTTTGCTGCGCCGCCTTTTTTTCGACGGCCAAAAGCCGGGTTTTATGCCCCAAACCGAGCGCAAAAACGACCGCTTCGAGTAGGATACAGATGCCCGCATAAAAACGGTTGGTGTCAAAAAGCCCCGTTTCGTGCTGCGGGACAGGGGTTGAGCTCATCAAAAAAAAGACGGCGGTCAGCGCGGCGAGCATGAGGAGCGATGTGCCGACGATCGGGAAAATAGTCAGTTTGCCCGGGATTTTCAGCAAGCAGATCAACACGAAAGGCGGCGCGAACGTCAACATAAAATAACTAACGGCAAATGGGACGGCCGTCCAAGCAGGGGGCAATTTGTCGAACAAAAAAGGGAAAGGCAGGAAAAACAATACCAGCCCGCCAGAAACAATGGCCGTCCAACGGATGCCATTCGCCCCAAAACCGCGATGTCCGCGCAAATTGAGGAACTCAAAAATGAACCGGACATATAAAAACATGACCATCAACTGGAGCAGGGCGTGCGCTTTGTTCCAAAACGAGATCGGCATGGCTGGCCGTCCAAAATCGACCAAATAATAGTGCAGGCCGTGCGCATAGATGGCGACCATGACCAGTTCGTAGGCGCAATACCAAAGCAAGGAGCGGTCGCCCGTGTGGAAAAACTGGGCAAAAACGAACAGCGACAACAGCCCCAGCCCCCCGATGACAAGGCACATGAAAAACAGGAGCGGCACCATCCGGCTGCGCGATTCATGGTATTGGTTGGTGAATTTTTCGGGCGAATAAAGCTCGCTCCGTAATTGGTCATAAAACCGGTACCGGTCCTCGACGGCGACCAATATTTCGGACCTCTGCCCGGGGGCGAGCGCGATGCCGAGGCCAAAAACATTCGCTGCCCAGGGCCGGTTCGGTTCGCGGTTGAGCCAGCCCGCCGTGCCGAAAGAATGGACCGGCTCGCCGTTTTTCAACAAAAAAGCCTCCGAACGGGCATGGCGACCGGGCGAAAAGACCAGTTTCGCCGAGTCCGTCGGCGAGGTGTTTTTGATGGAAAAGAGCAGCCAGTATTTTTTTCGCGCACTGCCAACTTGTTCGTCCAGCCAGTTGCGCGACGGCATCGGTTGCATTGGCTGGCGCAATATTTCCAACACCGTCATCTTGAACGTGGAATCTGCAAAAAAAAGGGTTGTCGGGAGGAGGTCAATCCGCTCGTCGGTCGGTTGCCAACCCGTTTGCGCCGGGTTGTTTTGGGCGAAAAAAGGGAACGGGACGGCGAAAGCAAAAAGGAGAAATAGGAGCGGGCGCATTTTTTCGGGGCCGTTGATTTGAGGTCAAAACAAACCAATTTTGACCAAAACGACCCAAACCGGGCGATTTTTTATCGAAAAAAAAGCCAATCACTCGATGAGGTGCAATTTCATGGCCTTATAAACGGCCTCTGCGGCGGTCGACGCATCGAGTTTTTCGCGCAGCTTTTTGACGCGCATCCGCGACGCGTCTTGACTGATGAACAGCTTTTGGGCAAGGGAACCTTGGCTTTCCCCATTTGCGATGAGCCGGAGGACATCGAGTTCGCGGGAGGAAAGTTTGGGTGTGCGGATGGAGCTGAACATGATGGGGGGCGTTTTCATTTGGTTGAAATCAGAAGATTTGGATTGGGATATCCACAGGGTTTCCGGTGCAAAGGTGATGTTTTGTGGGTTTTTAAAAATCACATAAGTATGTGATTTGCGCTACTTGAAATCCATGGAACGCGCCGACGATTTGCCCTCCAACCAGTCCACATATTCCTGGCTGCCGAGCCGGAAGCGGACGGGGGTGCGCAAAACTTTGTCCATTTTTAGTTCGAGGCGGCAAAAAAAGGCGAGTTCGGCGGCGCAAAATGCGGGCGGCAATGCTGTTTTTTTGAAAAAATTGGCCACCGGGATGGCGTTTTCAGTGGGCCAATTTTTTAAAAAAACGGTTGTTCGATGTTTTTCCAAAAAGAAAAAAGGCGCGGTTTCCGGGGCGGCCAATTGCCGGAGCTGGTGAAGGTTTTTTCCAAAAAGAGAAAGCCGCGCAGTCGGTTGGGCGAAGGCGAAAACGGGGCATAAAAGGATGAATATCAATGGGTTGTGCATTTTATCCATTAGAAATATCCAGCTTTGTCCAATTCATGTCGGAGCATTATCCGTTCGGGAAGGTTGAACTCCAAGATCCGGGTCGTTGCCTCGCCAATTTTGGTTCTTGGGAGAATTTCCCCATCCAAAAAAGCAAAATGTTCCGCCCATAAATCTTTTCGGGGGTTGAAAAAACGCACCATCATATCCGTTTTTTCGTCCTCATATGTTGCGATGTCCGACCCTTTGTTTTGGTTGCAATGCGGGCAACAAAAACAGAGATTTTGTAGAACCGTTTGACCGCCATGTTTCAGGCTCCGGATATGGTCGATATGGAAGGTCGTGGCCAAAAACAGTTCCGGGACACGACAATATTCGCATCGATAACCTGCACGGTCGGCAACCAACAGTCGAAGATGATTGGGGATCCTGCTCATTTCTCGGCAACCCGCAAACTTGCCCGGGCTTTTGCCAGCCCAATCAAATTATCGTACAAAAGGTATTGCGCAAGTTCTGCCTTTTCAGGTTCGGAAATGGTGCCCTCTTTTTTCCGGTTCACCAAAATTTCGATGCGCTTTTGGATGACTGCCGAAAATTTGAACGCCAAGATCCGCTCCGGGGCGGCATCGGCAATAAAGCTGGCGATTTGTTCCTGTGCTGAAATGGTCGCTGTCATGGGACTTTTATTTTTACAAAGGTAGGAAAAATGGGGGCAGTATTTATTTCCGCCCCTCCCTCGCCCTATTGATGAACGCCTCCGCCGTCCCCGATGTCACGTCGATCACCTCGTAGTTTTCGCCGTCGGGCATCTTGAAGATCTTCTCTTTTGCCTTCATCCCGATGAGCGCGTCCATGAACTTTGTACTGCTCGAAACGCAGTTCAGCACCCCGCCCTGATAGCCGAAAAAGTACCATTGGTCGGCGTTCGGTTTCAAATAAATATAGACGCGGTCGTCCTCGTTGGCGGGCATTTTGTACTCGACGAAGCCGGTGACCATCTTGCCGACCTGTTCGCCATTGATGCTCAAAAGCGGGATTTTTTCGTCCATCGAGACAAAACTTTGGTATTCCTGGTTCCAGCGGAAACCCATTTTCCCGAAAAGGACGGAAAATTTGTTCTCGTTTTTGGGCATGACCAGCGTGTTTGTGGCAAGTCCATTTATGGAAATCTGTTGGTCAATCGGGGCCGCCATGAACTCGGGCAGCGCAATTTTGTAAAAAGCGGCCTCTTTTGCCAGCGGCACATCGGCGGCATCGAACGTGTTGGCGCGGATATCGGACAGCAAGATCTCGAAAAGTTTGCCCGGCAACTGAAAAGTAACGCCCGACATGATCTCGCCCGACATAGCAAAACCCGTCGAATCGGTCGTGTTGTAGCCCGATTTGAGCCGCCCGGCAGCCGCGACCGAGATGTAATTGAGCCCCGAACCAATGCCGATCTTGCCCTCGCCGACCACCTCGCGGTTCCTGTTGTCGAAGGTCATTTTGTGGCCAACGGGGCTTTTGCCGACCACCCGTGCGCTGTCGCCGAAAATAAATTTATCCGAGGCCTCCTCATATTTGAACACGCCGTCGTCACAGGGGATGATCGGCCGGTCCACGCGGGCGTAAAGTGGGAGCATGATCCGTGGGTACATTTCGCCCGTTTCTTTCGAGAGGAAAATGCCGACGTGGAGCGGATCGTCCGACTTGTTTTTCGGGGCGCGATAGCGGATGTTGGCGTTCGTCCGGTCCACTTCGGTATTGACGACCCACCAATCATTGCCGGGCAGTTGGTCGGTGTCGAACTTGCCAAAACCGTCAAACGCGAGGTTCTTTTGGTTGGCCTTCAAGACGACATCGCCCTGAAATTTGACCTTCGTGTCCATGTAAAAATCGGTCCCCTCTTTGATGTTACCGGTCGCCGTCGTGAGGACGTTCTTTTTGCCGCCCGATGCGCCCACGCCAGTCGTTTGGCCCACAATGTTCTGAAAATCAATCACTTGCGCCCGGCTGCCAATCGGATATTCATAATTCCCGCGCGCTTTATAGACCCGTTTCCCAAAAATATCGACCGTCGCGCCGGTGATGATATGGTATTGGTTGGCGGTGTCGGCCACGATGCGGGCGTTTTTGAGGGTCTTCATCTGGCCGCCCGGCGCAACCTCCACGTCGCCCGTTTCGGGATAAATAAATGCATCGGCGGACTTGATCCGGTTCACGCCGCCTCCCTTTAATTCATTGGTTTTGAGGTCATAAAAGGCCGTTTTCGCCGCCCAAGTGAGCGAATCGCGGTCAGCGTCGGTGCTGGTGAACGTGCCGAACTTGCCCGCCTCGCTCTTAAAAGTGACCGTCGCGGCTTTCATGTCCCACGAAAACTCGGTCATGTTCGTATAGTATTTGTCAAAGGGCAGCGTCGTGATCGACCGCTCGGAATTGCCCTTGAAATCCCCTTTTTGGGTGTCAAAATCGAGGTTGCCCTTCATGTTGCGCGAATCAAAAGCGATCGCCCCGCCGGAAAGTGCCTTGATCTTGAGGTCGCAGGTGTCCGCCGTCGTCTGGAAAGGGCCGAACGCCATCAGTTTTGAGGTCAAAGTGCCCTCCGCCCAGTCAAATTCGCCGTTCGCTTTCAGGCCCGACGGGGTCAAAATGAGCGTCCCTTTCAGCGAATAACCGGGCGATTTGAACAGCTCGAACGCCTTTTCTTTTGATTTGACGTACATCGAATCGCGGTACGGCAGCCAATTGACCGACACGTTCACGCCCCGCGCCTGTGGTGTTTTGACGGCGGACGAGCGGTCTTCCAGCATTGAAAACTCCTTTGCCGTGCAGGTCAATTGCTTTGGCCGGAACAAAATATCCTCCGAATTGACCGTCGCGGTCAAATATCCGAGCTTCCCTTTTCCGTAAAAACCTTTGTTGGACAGGTCGATCTCGCCCGTGTATTTTCCCTTTGCCGAATAGGTTGGGTAGCCCTCCTGCGGTGTCCGGTGGACAAAACCGAGCGATTTGTCCTCCCGCAGCCGTGCCGTTTCCTTAAAATCGGTAAAAATATTGGCCGAGACCATCGTCCCCTTGAACGCCAAATCCTCGCCCACATAGCTGTCGAGGCCGTTGAACGGGAACGGGTCGAGCCGGAAACGGAACGAATCGCGCTTATAGGCCCCGCCGAGCGTCTCTTTTTTGTCGTAAAAAATAAAGGAATTTTCCTTCGCCTGAAACGACGGGAAGATCTTGAGGTCCTCTTTGCCCGATTTGTTGTTCGGTGCGTCGATCAAAAGTGCGCCCGTGACGTACTCGATCGACGAGTTGATCGCGCCCGCGACTGGGTTGCCCTCTTTGTCCTTATCGCCCGTCGGCACATAAAAATCGAGGTAACGGACGGAGTCGAGGTTGACCTGGAATTTTTCGTAGTCAAAGTGCATTTTGTTGCCCTGGAACACGGCGAAACCGCTGAACAAATTGCCGCCAAACCGGATATCGCGGTCCTCCAAGAGCGTGATCTGGTTGTTGGTCGGCTTGAAGCCCGTTTTTTGTTTGACCGAAAGTTCGACGCTCGGCACTTCGTTGACCAGCGTTTCCTTCTTTTTTGCGTTCAAAATGCCGTTCGGTTTCTCGGTCGTCGAGCGGATGCGGAGGTTGTCGTAATCGACCTTGCCCTGCGCGGCGCGGGCATAATGGATCAATTTGTCCTTCACCTCCAACTCCTCTTTATCGGTGTAATAATTGATAAAACCCTGTTCGACCAGCTCCGAGATCATCTTCGCGATATTGCTGGAGTTCCATTTTGGGTTGATCCGCTTCGCCAGTTCGGACGCGTCGATGAACCGCTCCTCGCCGTTCGAGACCCACATCGAATAGATCGAGGCGATCGGGTTGTAGCTCGCCGTGTTTTGCAGCCGGGCATATTCGCGCTCGTTGAAATAGTCCTTCGACTCAAAAGTGCCGCGCTCTGCCGAGCCGGAAAGCCCGGCGGCCCGCGCCCCGATGACCAGCGAATCCGGCACGATGAACCACGAAATGCGCTCGATATCGAGGTTCATATTGTTGCTCGACGAAAAAAATGGGGTGCGCTCGTCCGATGCCTTGCCGCGATAAAGTTGGACATTCTGCTTTTTCAGGTCCACCTGAAATCCGATGGCCGGGTGAAAAAGGCTGTCCGTGCCCGCACCCGGGAAAATGGCGGCGGTCACTTTTTCGCCGAACACTTTTTCGCCCCTTTTTATGGAAAAAATCTCGGCCGCTCCATGAAAAAGCAACGGGCGATCGGCGGATTTTGATTGGTACATCCACATTTGGGCCTTTTCGCGCCGCTCGCCGAAACCATAAACGGAGCTTCCCTCGATGCGAAAACCGCCGGTCATGCTGATGCCCTCGCCGATGTTTTGGATGTTGAGCCGCTTCACGTCCGACTCAAAACGCGGGTACGAAACCTCCGACGATGCGCCGCCGACAAAAACCTTGTCCTCAAATTTGCCCGTCAAAATTTGCCCGGGGAAATAAAGCGGGTAGTAAAATTTCACGTCCGTTGTCGAATAGCCCGCCGTCGTCGCGTTGATCTCGTACGCGCCGAGCTGCGCATAGACCGTCGAGTCCAGCCCCGTCCTTTTCCACGAAACGCGCCCGGTCGTGGCCTTCCAAAGTTTTTCCACCGGGTAATAAACGCCCGTCGTCCGCTCGATCGCGATGGTGTCCTTCTTGCGGATGCCGTCCAACCGGACACGGTCGAGGCGCACGAACGGTTTTTTTTCGAGGTAACCGAACTCCTCCGTGCCGCCAACCGCCTGCCAAGTGACGTTGCCGCCCTCTCCGATGCTCAAAGCCCGCTGTTTGAAAAAGTCGGCGGAGAAGATCAAAAACGTCTCCATCGGCTTGTTCTTCCCGCGCTCGAGGTCGGTCATGGTGGCCTCGACGAGCGGGTGCCATTTTTCAAAAAGGAGCGTGTCGGCGTTCGTTTTGAGGTCGCTCAAAGCGTTCAGGTAGTTCATGAAAAAGGGGAAGGCCGCCATTTTGAGTTCGCCCATCCGGTTGGCCTGCGTGATGATGCGGGTCTGTTCGGAGGGCTTGAACGTGCCGTATTTCCAGGTTTTTTCAAAGACCTTCATGGCCTCTTCGAGGTCGGGGCGTTTCGAGACGGTGACAAATTCGGCGAGTTTTGGCAAAAATTCGGCCGGGTTTTCCGGGAATTTCGGCGCAGGCCCCGTCGAGACCGCGCCCGTCGCACCCGCCGTGGCTGGGGCCGGTTTGGTCGGTGTCTGTGAAAAAAGGAAAAAAGGGAGCGCACAAAAAAGGGAAAAAAGAAAGCCGTGTTTCATGAATAAAACTTTGTTTGAGGAACCGGTCGGGGCAGTTTTCTGGCCGCGAAAGTCCGCGAATTGGGGCATTTTTTTTTGGAAAAATTTGGGCGCGGCGAGACTGGCCGGGCGTGTTTGTTTTTCAAAAAAGGATAACGGGAGACAGGGCGGGCAAGTACTTTGGCCGTTGTTCGGCGTCCCCGCCAACAACACAATCCTCATTCAGGCCAATTGAAATTTTTAGGCAAAATAAAAATTGGGCCCATGTTCCGAACCCGCTGAAGCGCGGCCCGCCTGACGACTTTTCGTCGTCTGTCGGCTTTGGTTTGATTTCAGAAAATGTGAGGCTCATGTTCCGAACCCGCTGAAGCGCGGCCCGCCTGACGACTTTTCGTCGTCTGTCGGCTTTGGTTTGATTTCAGAAAATGTGAAAAGC
>JANOQP010000181.1:0-2587 GCA_031414895.1 Saprospirales bacterium | reverse complement strand
CGGATGGAACGAGCGGCGCAAGGGTTTTGCGGGGCAGTTTTTCGAGCGGGCTTTCGAGTTTCGGCGACTCGTTTTTTTCCAAAAACGAATTCACGGCGGCGGTCATTTTTTCTGAAAAATCGAACACCCCAGAAGTTTCTTTTTTCAAAAAATCAGCCTCGACGGGCGCGGCGGCGGTCAAGTTTTCAGGCTGGACGGGCGCGGTTTTCAGGTTGTTTTTTTCAAAAAAAGCGGGCGCGGCCAGCGGGTTGTTTTTTCCCGAAAAATGACTTTTGGAAACAGGCGCAGCGGGCGGCGGTGCGGTTTTTTGGGATGAAATCGCCTCCTCCTTTTTCTCCAAATTTTCAGGCAAACGGTCGGGCAAAACCTGCGCGACGGGCGGCATTTTTACAATCGAAATGCGGGGTGTGGGCGGCGTTTCGGCATTTCTCAAAAACCAAAAAATCGCGACAACGGCAGCCGCGCCAACTGCCGCGCCCGAAACCCAAAATGCGAACGGGCGACGACGTTTGCGTTGCGGCAAATGCGGCGCGAGCCGTTGCCAGGCATCTGTTGGAGCATCGGGCTGGAAACCGCCGAGGGTTTGGCGAAGCCAGTTTTCGGTCGGTTCGTGCGGCTGATATTGGTCGCTTTTCATATCAAGACGAGCGTTTTTTGTACGATTTTTTTCAAAAATGCTTTGGCGCGGGTCAGTTGCGAGCGCGAAGTGCTGGCGGTGATGCCGAGTTCGCGGGCAATTTCTTCGTGGCTTTTTTCTTCCAAAACCGCGAGGTTCAGCACGGCGCGAAAACCGGGCGGCAGTTTTTGGAGCAATCGGACGACCGAATCGGGGTCGTCGGGGTCGAAGTTTTCGGCAGCCGGGGCGAGGCTGTTTTCGAGCCAATCGAGTGCGACTGTTTCGGGCAGTTTTTTTTGCCGGCGAAAATGTTCGATGCCCGTCCTGACAAAAACCCGCCGCACCCAACCGTCCAAACTGCCCTCGCCGCGATACCTGCCGATGTCCCGAAAGACGCGGATAAATCCTTCTTGCAAAAGGTCCTCGGCGGCGGCGCGGCTTTCGGCGAAGCGCAGGCACACGCCGAACATGGGGTTTTTGACCCGCTCGAAGAGGGTGCGCTGCGCCCGTTGGTCGCCGTCCGAACAGGCGGCGGCCAAGTCGAGGTCGCTGTTGTTTTTCGTAAAATCCTGCATGATTGACCGCCAAAATGGAGGTGCGGCGCAGCGCGTGGAAACGCTGCACCGAGCCGTGAAAAATTTTTGAGAAAAGAAAAAAGGGCGCGGCGCGAACCGTTGGCCGCGCCCCCGGCGGTCAGTTTTTTGGCGGATCGCAGGTCGGCTTTGCCTTCTTTTTCACCATACCGGAAGGTTTGGCGGGGGCGGTTGCCGATGGGCGGTCATATTGGCAGCACCCGTGCAGGTTTTTATAAACTTCGTCTGGCGCACGGAATTTCTCGCTGTCGTAGCCGACGGCGGCGATGCGTTTCAGCACGTCGTCGAGGGTGGTTTTGGTGCTGTCGAAGGTGATTTGCGCCATGTTGGACTCGGTGTCCCAATCGGCTTTGGCGGCGCCTTTTTGGGCGGCGGCCTTTTCGATGACCTTTTCGCACATCCCACAGTTGCCGTGGATTTTGACGGTCGCGGTCTTTGCGTTGGCGATGTTTTGCCCGAACGCATTATTGGAAAAAAGCATGGTCGCCACGACGGTCGCGGCGATGAAATTGGACAATCTCATTTTTGAAAAAAGTTAAACCGTGAAAAAAAGGGGAATCGAAACCGGGCGGTTTCGGGCGGGCGCACTTCGGGCTGCCCGGTGGTTCAACCGTTCATATTTTGGGCGGGAGCCAGACGGAAAGGTGGATGGCGGCGGGTATTTTGTTCAAAAAATACCAGTCCGCTTTTGATGGTTGTTCGATGCACGGATGCGGTACGGGAAATGGGCTGTTCGCGGGCGGCAAAGCCGAGGGCGCGCTGGGCGCGGGGTTCGGGCAGGGGCAGCCTTTTTTGCCGCAGTCGCCGCCGCAGCCTTGTTTTTCTTTGCAGGGGCTTTGTTGTTCGGTGGCCGATTGGCAACAGCCGCCGGTTTCTTTTTCGACTTCTTTTTTGCAGCAATCCGCGCCCTTGCCACAGGCAAAAGCGGCAGTCGTCGGCATCGCGGAAAAGGCGAAAACCAACAGGAACGGGAGCGATATGGCTGTAAAAACGCGCATCATGTAGCAAATTGAACGTGAAAATAGTTGGTTTTGTTATTTTGTGGGTCAAACCTGCCCAAAGCGATGATTTTTTCAAAAGAAAGGGACAAATCACATTTTTGTGAAATTTCCAATCACCCCAACCCCAAACCGCCGCCGAACCTTGTCCATCGCATCGAGCAAACTGGTCTCGCGGGGCGAGTCGTGAAAGAGGTCAAACTGTGTGCCGCTGGTCACGGTCGGAAAACGGATGTTCGGTCAAAAACCGGTTGGGCCTTTTCCGGCCATCCACACCGAAATCGATTTTTGTCCACCCCGCCCCAAATTCCGTTGCCTATCATTGCCCGCCGTTTCCAAATAAACCGCCCGCCAAAAAAATGACGCAACAACAAATCCAG
>JANOQP010000180.1:0-2998 GCA_031414895.1 Saprospirales bacterium | reverse complement strand
ACCAAAGCGAAACCGAAGCGGAGGATTTACTGTCCACAAAGAAGGGTTTGCTCCTATTAATCCAGTCAAAGTAAATGCCGGAGACAACAAAGAAATCGATTTTGTCCTAAACCCGTACGATGCTTGGTTGAGTGTTACCTTTGAAAACACTTCGGCTACGGAAGACAAAAAATATTACTATCACTGTACAAGTGATTTTCTCATACAAGGCTTCTCCAAAGACCAAGGCGGGCCGTTCGTTTTACAGCCGTTGGCATCCAAAACAGACCTTCACCTCATACCGGGGGGGGCGGATATTTTGTTAAAGTGGGATACCGTTCGGATAACCGGGCAACCATTAAAAATGGAGGTTGCAATCCCGTGCAACCGGAATGTGACCAATTATCGTACAGTCAAAATTTAGTGAAAATCAATTCGCCGCGCCCAATTTTTCCAGCGTCTTTTTCTCCACCGCATCCGGCTCTTTAATTTTTCCGAGCCAGCGGACGGTCACTTCTTTGTCGCCCAAAAGCCCCGCGACCCGTGCGCATACCGCAAAAACGGCGTCGCCCAGTTCCTTGTCCATCGCGCCGTCCCAGAAGGAAAGGTCGGGCAGAGTGCGAAAATCAGACTGCCCTTCCCGGTTGTTTTTGATGGAAACAAACTCCAGTTTTAGGCGGATGGAATCGTTTTTTTGGACAAATTTTCCCCAAATAATGAGGTCTGCGCCGCAATGTTCGGCCATCCGCCGCGCCCGCGCGTGGTCGGGAAGTTCCGAATCCGCATTAAAATTTGTCTGGATTGCCGCCGAAACGGAGAGGTTCGCCTTTTTGACCAGTGCCTCGATTTGGTCCTTGACCAAAATATGCGGTTTCGATTTTTCGACCGCCAAACTGCCGCCGCCAAGCGAAACGAATGGCAGCACCATGATTTTCAGTTCCTTTTTTTCGTCAAAATCCGGGCAGCCGACCCGAAATTTTGGATAAAGAAACAGCACCGCCAAAAACACCAGCCCGGCCAGCCCGATGCCGAACCAAAGGCCGCGCCGCATCTTTTTTTCGGAAGAAGTGCCGCCCGTTTTCCCTTTTTCGACGGTTTCGAGGAGGCCCAAGATCGCGTCGGTGGTTTTGGCAAATTCCTGCCGCGCCTCGGCAAAAGAGAGCTTGCCCTTTTGCTCGTCCTGTCGTGCAATTTGGTAATTTGACTCGATCACGCGGAGCATCCGAAGTGCCTGTGCGCGAGAACCGCCATCCAAACCGTTTTTGAAAACGGAGATAGCCTCGTCAATTTCGCCATTTTCGATGAGCGATTTGACGGTTTTGATGAAATCCTGATTGTCCATTTTGGTTGATTTTCTGCGGACAAGTTATGGTTGTCTGAACTATGATTTTTATGATTTGCATGAATCAGCGGAATCACATAAATCAAAAAAATCACAGTTCGGACGATCATTCCAAAATTTCGAGGCAGCGCACCAGCCCATCTCGCCAATGGGGGATTTCAACGCCAAAAAGAGACTTGATCTTTGATTTGTCCAAAACCGAGAACGGCGGCCTTTCTGCTGGCGTTGGATATTCTGCCGAACGGATGGGCAGGACGCGGCAACCGATGTTTTTCATCTCAAAAATGGCCGCCGTGAAATCAAACCAACTCGCCACGCCCTCGTTCGAGAAATGAAAGACACCGCGCATTTCTTCTTTTGAGATCCGCCCCGAATTGATTGATTCAATGATTTCGAGGATGGCCGAAACGAGGTCGGGCGCGTAGGTCGGCGAGCCGATCTGATCGAAAACGATGCGGAGTTCTGCCCGTTCGCGACCAAAACGGAGCATCGTTTTGACAAAATTGTTCCCAAAAGCGGAATAGACCCACGAAGTCCGCAAGATCATCGTGGCCGGGTTTGCCGCGAGAGCCGCCCGGTCGCCGAGGAGCTTTGTTTTTGCATAAACGCCTTTCGGGCTTTCGGGGTCGCCCTCTTTGAACGGCGTGTTTTGTTTGTTGTGATAAACGTAATCCGTCGAAAGGTGGATGAAAGGCAACCCGCGCTCCCGGCAGGCATCGGCAAGGTTTTTCGCGCCAACGACATTGATTTTTTTGGCCAAAACCTGCTCCGTTTCGGCTTTATCGACCGCCGTATATGCTGCGCAATTGACGATCCACGAAATCTCCGGGTGCTTTTTGAAAAAACTTTTGACCGCTCGTGCATTCGTGATGTCGAGTTCCTGAACGTCCACGAACAGAAACCGGGGCCCGCGAATCCGCGCCGCAATCTCTAGGAAACAATGCCCAACTTGGCCTTTTCCGCCGGTGATCAAGATCATGGTGCGTAAAATTTAGGGCAAAAGGACGCTGTACCGGTCGCGCAGCAAATTGAGGTGGTGGATATTGTGCCCTACGATGCAAAAGACCATCGTCCGTGCCGAGACCTGCCAGTTGCTCGCTGTGCCGATAAATTTCGACTGCTCGTCGGTGATGTTCTTCACGATATATATGGTGTTCTCGCGGGCGGCCTTGAACTCTTTGAGGAGGTCGGCGAGCGTCCGGTCGGTCACGTCGGTCTGCTCCATCCAATCGTCCTGGTTGAAACCGGGCTGCGGTTGGCGGTCTTTTTTGGCGAACCAAAGCGCACGGAAACCAAAAACGCGCTCCGTGTCGATCATGTGGGCGAGCTTTTGTTTGAGCGTCCACTTCCCCTCGGCATAGGCGCGGTCGTGGGTTTCGGGCGGGAACTTGGCGAAGGCCGCCTGCGTCTCCTTCATTGTCTTGCGCAACAAAACTTGGATGTTCCCCTTCGGGACGGCGTTCAAATAATTTTCGTGGAAAGGCGCGAACTCGCCTTTTTTCGGTCGGGTGATTGCCATTTTGATAATATTTTGGACCAATTTATGGACAAAAAAAACGAAGGCCCGGACGGTTTTTTGACAAACCTCCGGGCCTTTTTCAAGTGACCGAGAATGGACTCGAACCATCACACCCTTGCGGGCTCTACCACCTCAAAGTAGCGCGTCTACCAATTTCG
>JANOQP010000179.1:0-7449 GCA_031414895.1 Saprospirales bacterium | reverse complement strand
GTTATAAGTAAAGTACTTAATTCTGCTGATTTTGGTGTTCCACAAAATCGGTACAGAGTTTTCTTTTTTGGAACAAGATTGAAATACCACTTTGAATTTCCACAACCATCTTTTGGAAATAAATCAATAAACCAAACTCCTTATAATACAGTTGGAGATGCTATTATGGATCTTTCCACTCTAACAGAGACGGATGTTCCAAACCATATTGCGCTCGAACATTCAGAAGTCGTTATCAACCGATATAAATTGATACCGGAAGGTGGAAAATTACCACCCAAGGATGAACTTCCTATTCTCCTTCGTAGGTCTAATTTCGGTAATTCGTACAAAAGATTGCACAGAAATGAACCATCGCTAACCATGGTTCCTGGCAATAATGCTTTTTCAATCCATCCGACATTAAATCGAAGCCTAACACCTCGTGAAGCGGCAAGGATTCAAACTTTTCCCGATGGCCATATCTTTAAAGGTGATAGAAGGAAACAGTGTATTTTGGTTGGAAATGCAGTCCCTCCATTGTTGGCAGAGGTTATAGGCAAGGAAATTATAAAGCATTTTAGTGATAAAGTAATAATCAACACACCAATTGATAAACCTGTTATGGTTGGCGGGGACACTGTTTCCAAAACGCGTTTAGAAAAAGTATTGCCAATGACACAATTGGTAAAGTCATCTGAAAAGAGTGGTTTTATAGATTTGTTTAGTGGTGCTGGTGGATTCACAATTGGGTTTGCCAAGAGTGGTTGGAAACCGATGTTAAGTGTTGATGTCAATAAAAATGTTTCAATTACCCACAAAGTAAATATGCCTTCGTTTCCATACACAGAGGGCGATTTGGGCGACGATGAATTTAGGAATAATATTATCAAGACTTTTGAAGGTAAAGAAATAGGGATTGTGGTCGGAGGCCCGCCGTGCCAAGGGTTTTCAATCTTTGGCAAAAGAAGGTTTGTTAATACAAAAGGTTATAATCCTCATCTTGACCAAAGAAACAAATTGGTTTATGCTTTTCTTGATGTTGTCAAAAAGGTAAACCCAAGATGGTTTTTGATGGAAAACGTTCCCGGATTGGGAAGCCTTGACGATGGCTTGTTTTTGGAGGAATTGATTAGGGATTTTAAGTCTTTGGGGTTTGCTCAAATTGAGTTTAGAATATTAAACGCTGCTGATTACGGAGTACCTCAAATGAGGCGACGTTTAATAATTATTGGAAATAGAACTGGACATATAATTCCGTGGCCCAAGAAAAAATTCTTTGCAGATCCGAAAGACTGGCAAAAACCATACAGAGGTGTTGGCGAGGTCATTTCAGATTTGGCAAATCCGTCCTCGTATGAGAAATTTACTTGTCACATCCCCATGAATCACAAACCTCTATTAATTGAAAGATATAAACACATTGAAGAGGGTGCAAAATTAGATCTGGCTAAACTGCCTGATGACCTGAAGAAAGGGTACAGAACAGATGAAGTGAAAAACTATTCGCATGTTTATAAGCGTTTACATAGAAATAGACCGTCAAGCACCATGGTCCCCGGCCACAATGCATTTCCAATTCATCCTACATTAAATAGGTCCTTAACGGTCCGCGAAGCGGCAAGAATCCAAACGTTCCCCGATGAACTTGAATTCAAAGGAAGCCGTCAAGAGCAATGTATTCAAGTTGGGAATGCATTTCCCCCATTGTTGGCCGAAATTATTGCCAACAACATCAGAAAGGCAGAGGTTAATAACTGGTTTCCAAATGAGGTGCCCCCATCTGCGTGGTATGCTTTGATTGAAAAGGAAAATTCCCTCCAAAATACTTTAGAACTAGCTTTTGAAGAAATATGAGCCACGATTTGTACGCATCATGGGCATCTGTGGAATTATCCAGAATGGTAAAAGCTGCCCCTCTTATCATGCTTGATAAGGCTGTTAACACAACCAACCTAAACGTGTTCTCAAATCGGGAAAGTGGCCGTATTTGGCCAATCCCCGACGGAAGAATTAGCGCAGAAACAAATCAGGATAAATTTGAGATTGCAATTGAGTTGAAAAGGACTAATGAAGGCTTACATGGAATTTTGACGGCAATTGGGCAGTCTCAAGCATATCTACACAAAGGGTATTCTGGTTCCGCAATAGTGATTCCCAAATCTTATGATTCTCATCAAACTCCTGGCCAATATGTTGCCGATGTAATCAACATTATCAGGCCTGATTTACCAATAGGTGTTTTTGTTTATGATTCGCCTGATTTGAATAGCACTTCACCGTTTTTAAATAAATTGAATTGTGTTAGAAGCTTTGGAATAACATCTTCACAAAAAATATCGCCAGGGAATTTTTTATCAAGACAAAAATCTTCAACACAATGGGCGCATTTAAGGGAAGGCAGCTCGGAGCCATTTGCCTTCTTCAAATATTTGCAAATAGCAAAACAGTTGAGTGCAATAAATCCAATTGAGCCAGTCCTGCTTTTACCAAATGAACTTATTGCAGCAGTCAAAAGATTGAATCCCGGAATTGACTCGTTAAATTACCTTTCAAATGCCAACGGGATTGAATTTCATGATATTGTCTGGAGAAATTTTTGGTATAACCATGTTTTAACGAATTCTGTTTCTACTATTTGGAATAAAGTGGGTAATACCTATAATGTCAATAATACAGCAACGGAGCTGCTGCTGCCGAATGGAATAAAAAAAATGTTTTTTTCAGGACGAAGTGACTCGATTAAGAATAGATTAGTTGAAGAATTGAAATTTGGAAGAATAAGCGAAGATAAAGCATGGGAAGCGTTCGCGCTGAATATCCACGATCGCGCACATAGCTATAGGGAAGATATTGATTCAGGATTGGAGCATTTAGGACTTATCGAGTCAGATGGAAAGCCGAGCGAGACAGGATATAAATATGTTGATGCTTGTGAGCGAACTAACGACTGCCATTCTGGAAAGCCATGGCTTATTCTAGGATCCTCCATCCTAAAAGAAGGAAGTTTGGCAGCATTTCTTCACTATATTTATAAGGTTTCGGAAAAAAAGTTCAAAGGTGAGCCTCTGGCATTTACCGAAGGAAACACCAAAAGTGAGGTGAGGTTTAATCAGGACGCTTATCTTTCTTTTTTGAGGGATGAGCTTGTAAATAATTTACAAGTTATGAATGTCGCAACCAACAGGGGAGGACAAGCGAGAAAACCTTTTCAGGGCGAGTTTGCGATTCTTCGAAAATTTAATTTTGTCTCTGAATTTAGAGTAGGTGTTGGGCTTGAAATCAATTGGCCTCTTGTTCAAGAATTTTTAGATTATGAGTTATAATCAAATTTATCCCATCAAGAAATTTAACATTTCAATTCTTTAAGAACTGCATTAGCACTTTAGAGAAATCAATCCAAAATTTTACACAAATCAAAATTCCAGAACAATGACAACGACCAACCCGCGCGCCGTCCTGCTCCTCGAAGATGGCACCGTTTTTTGGGGAAAACCAGCTGGAAAGACCGGCCAAACGACGGGAGAAATCTGTTTCAACACCGGCATGACCGGCTATCAGGAGGTGTTCACCGACCCCAGTTATTTTGGCCAATTGCTCCTCGCGACGAACGCGCACATCGGCAATTACGGCACGAAGACCGCCGAATCCGAGAGCGACAGCATCAAAATTGCAGGTTTGATCTGCAAAAACTTCACGGTCGCGCACAGCCGGGCGCAGTCCGATGCGAACATCCAGGACTATTTTGAGCGGGAAAACCTCGTCGGCATCTCGGACATCGACACCCGTGCGCTCGTCCAGCATATCCGCCAAAAAGGGGCGATGAACGGCATAATCTCCTCCGAAAACCTCGACCTCGCCGACCTCAAAAAGACGCTCGCCGCCGTCCCGAGCATGGCCGGATTGGAGCTTTCATCGCAGGTGACGACGAAAATGCCCTATTTTTTGGGAAATTTTGACGCGCCAAAACGTATCGCCGTCCTCGATTATGGGGTGAAAAAGAACATCCTCCGCTGTTTCACGCAGCGCAATTGTTACCTCAAGGTGTTCCCGGCGAAGACGGATTTCGCAGAGATCAAGAGCTGGAACCCGCACGGGTATTTCCTCTCCAACGGCCCCGGCGACCCAGCCGCGATGCCGTGGGCGGTCGAGACCGTGAAACAGATCTTGGCGGAGGACAAGCCCGTTTTCGGCATCTGCCTCGGCCAACAATTGCTCGGCGAGGCCGTCGGCATCCCGACCTACAAAATGCACCACGGCCACCGCGGCCTCAACCACCCGGTCAAAAACCTCGTCACGGGCCGATGCGAGATCACGAGCCAAAACCACGGTTTTTCGGTCAGCGAGGAGGCCGTTCGCGACCTTTCATCGACCGTCGAGATCACCCATGTGAACCTCAACGACGGCACCATCGAGGGCATCAGGTTGAAGGACAAACCCGCCTTTTCGGTACAGTACCACCCGGAGGCCGCGCCGGGGCCGCACGATGCGCGGTATCTGTTCGACTCGTTTTTGGAGTTGATTTGAACAAAAAAAGGCCTGTTTCGACGAGAAACAGGCCTTTTTTTATTGTCGAAACAGTTTTTATCCCCCCAAACCGGTCTCCGGGCGGACGATGTAGACCCATGCAAACGCCACCATTGAAATGATCAACCCCCACATAAAAAGGTTGTAGCAAAAGCTCAAGTACTTGTATTTTTTCGCCAGCACCACGCCGAGGAAATACAGGTCCAGCGACATCGAATTATAGAGGTAATCGCTGTCGCGGATCAGTTCGTTCACGCCCCATTGGAAGTCGGCGAGCGGCATATTGTAGAAATTGCCGAAGAACAGCAGGTTCCCTTTTTTCTGTTTGATGTCCTCGCGGGAGATTCGGCCCTCGGTCACTTTTGGCCGCGTGGCGAGCGTCGCAAAGATCATCGAACCGAGGCAGGTGAGGATGAGCAGCGAGGTCGGGAGGATGATTTGGGGCTCGGTTTTTAGCTTCGGCAGCAGGTTCGCGACCAAAATAGACAGCACGATCGCGTTCACGGAGAGCATCAGGTTGGCCTTCGAGTCGGCCATTTGGCTCAAATTGGTGTGCGTCCGGTAGGTGGTGCGGTACATCGTCTCTACGCCGCGGCCGAGGCGGGCCTGTTTCAGTTCGGCCTCGTTTTCGGAGAGCATTTTGGTGACCGGATCGCCTTTTTCGGCGCCGTCCTTGTCGCCGCCGCCCTTTCCGGGCGAGAGCCGGCTGCGCTGTTTGAGCAGTTGCTCGATGTTTTTTTCCTTTCTTTTCGTGAAATGTTCCCGCGCGACGGGCGTGTGGAACTCGTGCCGCATCAAAAACGCCAGTTCCCGTTCCACCCATTCGGCATCGTTGACGATTTCGTTTTTGGTCAGCGCATATTCCTGCCGGAGCCGGCTCGTGCGCTCCCAATAGTTCTTCGTGCCGAGGTGCGCGAGGTCAGCATCGCAGACGATTTTTTCCAAAAAACTCGTCGGTTGCTGCGGGAAAATGGTCGCCCGGATGCAATCGTTCACGGCCTGCAGATCGGCGGGGGCGACATTTTTTTCGTTCAAAAAAGCCGTCGCCACTTCCACGCTCCGCCCTTCGTGACCATCCGAGCCTGCATAATATCCGGTATCGTGAAACCAGCCCGCGACCTCGCAAATGACCCTTTCGCGGTCGTCGAGGCCGTAGTCCTTGCCCATCGTGCGGATGGCGGCGACGACCTGCGCGGTGTGTTCGAGGTTGTGGAAGGTGTACTTTTTGTCAATTTTTTCCCCAAAAAACGCTGAAACGTATGCCTCGACAGCGGGCAGGAGGTTTTCGTTTGCCATGAAATATTTTTTTTGCAAATGTAGAAAGGAGGCCGACTTATCCCTTGGTGGCCGGGTTTTCGTTTAAATTAAAAACCAAAGCCGCCCGAACGCTGTTCTCCCCACCTCGCTGGGCGTTTTATGGCTTTCGGGCTCGATCCCGGCGCGGCAAAAAGCAACCAAAGATGATCGCTGCCCTCGTTTTTCCGCACCAACTTTTTGAGCAACACCCGGCCATCGAGCAGGGCCGCGAGGTCTGGCTCGTCGAGGAGCCGCTTTTTTTCGCCCAATACCGTTTTCATCGCCAAAAAATCGTGTTCCACCGTGCCACGATGCGGTTCTACGAATCGTTTTTGACCGAAAAAGGTCATTCGGTCAATTACGTCGAGGCCCATGAGCCGAGGGCCGACGTGCGCGTTTTGATCAAAAAAATGGCCGAAAGGGGCATCCAAAAGATTGCCGTCGCCGAGGTCGTGGATGATTGGCTCGGCCGCCGCTTGCAAAAGGCCTGCGCCGAAAATTCGGTCGAACTTGACCTCCTGCCAACGCCCAATTTTTTGACCTCGCGGCCCGAGATCGACGGCTTTTTCGAGGGCAGGAAAACGTATTTTCAGACCGATTTTTACATCTGGCAAAGAAAACGGCTCCAAATTTTGCTCGAAAAGGACGGCAAACCGGCGGGCAGGAAATGGACCTTCGACACCGAGAACCGGCTCCGCTTCCCCAAAAACCAGGTGCCGCCGAAACTTGTGTTCCCGCCCAAAAACCGCTTTGTTGAAGAGGCCGTCGAATACGCCAAAACGCATTTTCCCGACGGCTATGGGCCGTTCGAACCGCGCTTTTTTTACCCGACAACCTTTGCCGAAAGCCGCGCGTGGCTCGATGATTTTTTGGAAAACAGGTTCCATGATTTTGGGCCTTTCGAGGATGCTATGGTCGCCCGCGAGGCCGTTTTGCACCACTCGGTCTTGACCCCGATGTTGAACGTCGGGCTATTGAACCCTGCCGAAATCATCGAAAAAGCCCTTCTTTTTGCCCAAAAACGCGCCATCCCGATGAATTCGCTCGAAGGTTTCGTCCGCCAGATCGTCGGCTGGCGCGAGTTCGTCCGGGCCGTCTACGAGCGCGAGGGCCGACGGCAGCGGACGCGCAATTTTTGGGGCTTCCGGCGAAAGATCCCGGCTGCTTTTTGGACGGGCGACACGGGCATCGGGCCCATCGACACCGTCATCCGGCGGACGCTCGAAACGGGCTATTGCCACCATATCGAACGGCTGATGGTACTTGGAAACTTCATGGTCTTGTGCGAATTTGACCCCGACGAGGTGCACCGCTGGTTCATGGAAATGTTCATCGACAGCTACGATTGGGTGATGGTGCCGAACGTGTACGGCATGACGCAGTTCGCAGATGGCGGGCTGATGACCACAAAACCGTACATCAGCGGCTCCAGCTACGTTTTGAAGATGTCGGATTTTGAAAAGGGCGAATGGCAGGCGACCTGGGACGGCCTTTTTTGGCGGTTCATGCACGTCCATCGCAGCTTTTTTTTGAAAAACCCAAGGCTCGGGATGCTCGTCGGGACGTTCGACAAAATGGACGGGGCGAAACGGTCGGCGCACCTCGCATCGGCCGACGCTTTTTTGAAGAAACTCGATGCGGGCGGCG
>JANOQP010000178.1:0-5790 GCA_031414895.1 Saprospirales bacterium | reverse complement strand
CGGGGAAACAGCACGACGATGTCCTCCTTTTCGATGGGCTGCTGGCGCGGACGGGGGCGCCCGCCTTTCTTTTTGAAAGAAAACTGAAAAATTATCTGTCAAAATTCGATATCGAGCTCATCCCAACCTGGTCGGTCAATTGGTGGAAAAACCCGAAACAGGAAGCCAGGCGATTGGCTGGAAAGATCATCCGGCGCGAAGTGCCGGGTGCGACCGGGGAGGAAAAAGCAGCGTAGTTTTTTTTGCCGCCAAGCCGCCGCTTTCCCGTTGTGCCAATTTTAAAAACGACGCGCCCGTTTTCTTTGTGAAAATTTTTGGGCAGACGGCGGCTTTTTTTTCATTTCATAAACCATTGAAAATCAACCTGATGTGCCAACTGGCCGCTTTCGCAGGATGGCGGCTGCCCCAATTTTGTTTTTTTGAAAAAAAAATCTTTTGCCCGCGCCTACCGCGTGGCATAGAATTTGAAAAATGACGAATTAATTTAAACCGATTTACAACATGCGCAATTTAATCCTTGCCGCAGCCGCTATTTTTTGCCTCGCTGCGCAATCCCATGCCCAAAACACCGAAAACCGGAACGCGATTTCCGCCCGGCTCAATTTTTTCGATTATGGTTATTTGTCCGACGAGGGCAAGCTCAAAACGAGCCAAGGTTTTGAGCTCGGATATTACAGGAACCTCCTGCCGTTCCTTAATGTGGGGATGCCCCTCAAGGTCGGCATCGCCAAACTGCCGCTTTCCACGAACAACAACAACACCGTCACCGCGAGCCTCGACGGCATCGTACAGCTGCAAAATATGCGGTCAAAAGCACGGATCTCGCCCTTCCTTTTTGGCGGCGCGGGCGTGATGATCGAGGATTTCAGGGACCGAACGTTTTATCTCCCGGCCGGGGCGGGCCTCAATTTCCGCATCTCGAAATATGCGTTCCTGAGCCCGCAAATCGAGTTCCGCAAGGCCCTGAAAAAAAACAACCGCGACAACACGACCATCGGCCTCGGCTTCCTTTACCTGCTCCACCCAGCCGAGCCGGACACCAATTTGGTCGTGACCAACAAGCCGACTGACACGGACGGCGATGGCGTTCTGGATTTCACCGACGCTTGCCCGACCGAGATCGGAACTGCCGGGACCTTCGGTTGCCCCGACCGTGATGGCGATAATATTGCCGACGGCGAGGATAAATGCCCCGATCAGGCCGGTTTGGCCGCGACTTTGGGTTGCCCAGACTCGGACAACGACAGTTTTGCCGACAATCAGGACGACTGCCCGGACAAGCCCGGCAAGATCAACGGCTGCCCGGACACCGATAACGACGGTTTTGCCGACAAAGACGACGAATGCCCCACGGTCGCTGGCCGCTGGAACGGCTGCCCCGATTCTGACTTCGACGGCGTGGCCGATAAGGACGATAATTGCCCCAACGACCCCGGCCCGGCCAACAATCAGGGCTGCCCAAATTCGGCAAAGGACATGGACAAAGACGGTGTCGCCGATGATAAGGACGAATGCCCGACCGCTGCCGGGTCCGCCGCATCGAAAGGCTGTCCGGACAAGGATGGCGACGGTTTTGCCGATAAAGACGATGCCTGCCCAGATGTCGCGGGCAATTTGAAGGGCTGCCCTGACAAGGACGGCGACGGTTTTCCAGACAATGTGGACAAATGCCCCGATGCGAACGGCTCGATCAACGGCTGCCCTGACCGCGACAAGGATGGCTGGGCCGACGGCGACGACAAATGCCCGGACATTGCCGGAAAAAATGCGGGCTGCCCCGATGCCGCGCCCGATGCGGACGGCGACGGCGTGCCGGATTCGAGCGACCCTTGCCCGAACGCGAAGGGCCCATTTGGTGGATGCCCCGATACGGACGGCGATGGCGTGGCCGACAACAACGATAAATGCCCAAATTCTGCCGGCCCGGCAAGTTCCGGCGGCTGCCCCGAAGTTAAAAAAGAGGTGAAGGAAAGGCTCGCCTTTGCGACCCGCGCCGTCCAATTTGAGAGCGGGAAAGCGGTGCTCAAACTTCAATCCTATGAAATTTTGGACGAGATCGCGGGCATCATGAAAACCTATCCCGATTACAAACTGATCATCAGTGGCCACACGGATTCGGATGGCAACGATGCGCAAAACCTCGCGCTTTCCGCCGAACGGGCGAAGGCCTGTGGCGATTATTTGACCTTCAAAGGTGTCCCGCAGGGCCGGATGCGGACGGCGGGATTTGGCGAGGCCCGCCCGATTTCCGACAACCAATCCATCAGCGGGCGCGAACTGAACCGGCGGGTGGAATTTGAGTTGAGCGCCGAATAAAAATTAAGGACAGAAATCAAAAAGTCGGAGCAGTTTCAAACCGCTCCGACTTTTTTGTTTGCCGAAAAACGCATTTTTCACCGCGTATAAAAATGCGTGATCGGGATATCGACCGTCAAAAAAAGGTTGGGCCGTAACCGCCGCCGACCGTCAAGCTCGACCGAGCCGTCGGGCAGGACTTTTTTTAGGCTCGGCGAAAATTGACCGCCCACGCCAATCGCCAACGGCAAATCGCGCCCAACGCCATAAACGATATAGCCGCCCGGCGCGACGATATTTTCCCATTTTACCTGCGGCGAAATGTCGGTCGAATTGTCCTTAAATCGGAACGCGAAGAGTGCGCCGACATCGATTATCGGAGCATAAAAACTGACGCTGCCCCAACGGTTCAGCCCGGAATTGATGGCAAAACCGAGCGAAGCGGGGATGAAAAAGCTGTTTTCCGACGAATTGCCATTGTTCCCAAAAACGTCCGTACGCAGGCCGAGGCCGGGATATGCGTTCAGCCCGACGCTAAATTGGCTGTGTTTTTTGAGCCGCGAACTGCCGGCCGGATAGGCAAACGATTCGATCGCTGCGGCCATTTCATCGCTCGAACGCGCCTCGGAAACGGTCGCCATGAAATTGCCGTAGCGCAAAAAATCGCGGCGTTCGGGCCATTTTTCCCCATAAATTTCGGTCAACAAAAAGCTGGCATCTGCGACAACGGAGGTATAATTGCTCTGCCGGGCATCAAAATAAAGCTCCTTCACCCAGCGCATCGAGCGGGCGAAACGGAAGGTCAAACTTTGGGCATCGCCCCGTTTTTCCTGCCTCAAATAGACCCGGAAACCGATGTCCATCAGGCGCGTGAACGTGTTGAAATACCGGTCAAGTTCGTCATAAACGATGCCCGTTTCGGCCTTCGCAACGCCGCGGGGAGCGATGGAGGCAAGCGTTTTTTCGAGCGATTCGGCTGCGCCTAGAAATCCGCGGACCTGTTCCATAAAGGTCTCGAACCGCGCCATTTTTCCAGTAAATCCTTCCAGATCCTTTCTGAAACTGAACCCATTTGAAAATTCGAGGCCCATCGATTGTTGCCAGACGAGGCCCAAAAAGATATGCCGCACCCGGTCGTCGTTGAGCATCGCGACGGCCGTCTTTTTGTCCATCCACATCGTTTCGGCGAAGCCTGTGTTTCGGAGGCTTTCGGAAAGGATATTGGTCAGCCGGAGCGCACCGGCGAGGTCGCGCACCTGTTTGCGGTCGTCCTCGCTTTTGAGCGAATCGACCCGGAATTTTTGCTGGATCGCCGCCTCCTCGCTGGCCAAAAACTGGAAGATCTCATACGGCCTCCGCTCGTCCACGAAGGCTTGGCCGATGCTCAACAGGTCGTCCATCGCGAGTGCGAGTGCGCGGCCATCGCCCGTTTTTTGGGTCCGGACGAACATTTGGAGGTTCGTGGGCAGCACTTTCATGTCCTTAATAAAGGCCGACCGCAGTCCGTCGAGATAATGGTTGAAGTCAAAAACGTCGGAATTCACGTCAACCATCAAAAAATAGGTGGTCGGGAAAACGGTCTCGAACTCGCGGTTTTTTTCGAGCCAATTTTGGAATTGGCTGAAAAACGAGAGCGTCAGCTCCTCTTTTGTCCTTTTCACCAAAAATTTGGCGAGGCCGTCCGCCGCGCTCGCGATGCTCAATCCGGGCGCACCGGACTTTCGTTTTTCGGTGCTGCTCATCGAAAAATCGGGCATTTTAAAACTCGATTGCGGGATTTTTTGGATGAACAAAATAGGGTTTTCCTCGAACGTTTTTTCCAGTTGGTTGCTCGTCTGGATGCTCGACGGGTTATATTTCATAAGGATTTTTACGAAATCGGCCATGCGGGCGGAGTCTTTCCAGACCATGCGGTATTCGCCTTCTTTGTCGGATTTCACGAACGCGTCGCGAAGTTCCCAAGCATCCATGAGGGCGTTTTGGGCGGGCAGGAATTGGTTCGAAAAAAGGAGTGATAAAATCAATAATTTTTTCATGATCAGTTTGTTTTCAATGGTTTATGACAAAATGTTTTTCAAAATTTGAAGGCCGACCTGTTCACCCTCCTCGATGTTTTTGGAGACCGCAGAAATGGCCGCGACCACTTCTCCCCTGCCGGGTTTTGGCAAAAGGCCCTTTTTTTGGAAGGCCAAAAAACAGGCCGCGATGCCGCCCAAAACAGCGGTCGCCATGCTGTTCGACGGCCCAATCTCGTGATATCCGCCACCGACCTCGCAGACCATTCCGTTGAGGTTTTTGACACAAAAATGGAGGTCGGGCAGTTGTTTTATCTCGTCCAATGAAGTCTGGTCGGTTGGGCGAGCGGCGACGTTGACCGACATTTTCGCCCCGGCGGGCAAGAGGTCGGCAGGCGGGTTGTCGAGCCAATTGTCGCCGTCCGCCAAATTTTTTATCGCTGAAAAAAGGATCGCACCGCTGTCCTCCAATTTTTTGAAAACTTCGGCCAATTTTTCATCGGTGATATTGTCGCGGCGTTTCCCCGATTTTGCGCGAGCAGCGAGCGGGACGACCACGATATCGACCTTCAAACGGGCGGCAAGTTCGAGGCCGTTGAGCATATAAATGAGCCGAGAATCGCCGCTGTCGGAGGCCGTTTTTATCAAAAAATATTGCGCATCGGGCGCAATCCCGGCGACCTCGTGGGTCATCGCCGGCCGGGCGGCGAGGATTGTCAAGGTAGCAGTACCGTGGCCCGGCTCATCTGGGCCGGTGTCGGCGACGGCATCGCGGCCCTGCAAAACGGCGGTGTCGAGCGGGGTCTTGCCGACGGCAAACTTGCGGTTTTTCTTGTCGAGGTGTTTCAGCGCGGGGTGCGCGAGGTCGAAACCCGTGTCCAAAACCGCGATCTTGATGTCCTTTCCGCGCGTAGCGAGCCAGTCGGAAAGTTGCGGGTTTAGAGCGGCGGTCTGCCAATTGAAGGTTGCCATTTTGAGTTGGGTGTTGATGACTGAACGAAATATGTTTCCAAGGTGACAAAGCAACAAATAACATTGGGAGCGCGGCCATATTTTTTTGAAAGCAATTTTTAAATTATGCAAATCAATAATTCATAAACTACCTTCGCTCTCAATTGAAGCACTAATTTTCAACAAAATAATCCTGAACATGATGCCCACCAATTTTCCGCGCCAATCGATCTTGATGGCCGACGACGAAGCACCCATCCGCCGCATTTTTGTGGAGATCATCGAATCCGTTTTCCCGGAAATCGAGATCGAGACCGCATTTGACGGACTGGATTGCATCGAAAAATGCAAAAAAAGAAAGTACGACCTCCTATTCCTGAACATTGTCATGCCGCGTGCGAACGGCATCGCGGTACTCGAATTCTTGAAAAAAAGCCACTCGACGATGCCCGTTTGGGTCATGTCGGGCAGTTATTTTGGGCAGGAATCCGAGGATAAAATAAGGGCCCTCGGCGGGCGCGGCATCATC
>JANOQP010000177.1:0-2101 GCA_031414895.1 Saprospirales bacterium | reverse complement strand
CTGGCGGTCTGCCGGTTCGGGCAATTTGGGCGGCTGGGCCGTCGCTCGGTGCCTCCATTTTTTGAACGTTTTGACGGGCTCGGTTGGCACGGTTGGCGGCACGTCGCCGAATACCTGGAACAAGTTTGTGCCGGAGTTTTTTGACAAACCGCCCGCCCAAAAATTCTGGAACGAGCTGCATTTTCCGAAAGAATACCCGCTCGCGTTTTTTGAAATGAGCTTTTTGCTGCCCCATTTTTTGAAAGAAGGGCGCGGCAAAATGGATGTCTATTTCAGCCGCGTGTTCAACCCTGTCTGGACGTATCCCGACGGATTCATGTGGATGGAGGCGTTTCAGGATGAAAAGTGTTTCGGTTTGCACGCTGCGTTGACTCCCACCTGGTCGGAAACGGCCTATTTCGCCGACTTCGTGTTGCCGATGGGCCATGCCTCCGAGCGGCACGATTTGAACTCGTATGAAACCCATTCGGGTTTGTGGATTGCGTTTCGGCAGCCCGTTTTGCGGGAAAAATTGCGGCGCGACGGCAAGCCCGTCGAGTTCACCTGGCAATCAAATCCGGGTGAGGTCTGGGAGGAGGATGAGTTCTGGATTGAGCTTTCGTGGCGCATCGACCCCGACGGCGAGATGGGAATTCGCAAACATTTTGAGTCGCCGTACCGGCCCGGCCAGAAGGTTTCGGTCGATGAATATTATCAGCACATTTTCGAGCGCGTGAAAGGTTTGCCGGAGGCGGCTGAAAAAGAAGGGCTTTCGCCGCTCGATTACATGAAAAAATACGGCGCGTTTTGCATCGAAGAGGCGGTTTACGAAAAGAACCTGCGACCACTTTCGGAGGCTGAATTGGCCGGTTCGACGATTGATGAAATGACGGGCGCAATCTCCAAAAACGGCCATAAACCGGGGGCAAACAAGCCTGTCGGAGTCATTTTTGAAGGAAAAGCGGTCGAAGGCTTTCCGACACCGAGCGGCAAAAACGAGTTTTTTTCCAAAACGATGGTCGACTGGAACTGGCCCGAATTCGCCATCCCGACCTATATCAAAAGCCATATCGCCGAGTCGGAAATGGACCGCGCAGAGAATGAGTACCCGCTCGTTCCGACGTTCCGGCTGCCGACGCTCATCCATTCGCGCAGCGGAAACTCGAAATGGCTCTACGAACTCTCCAACCGCAACCCCGTCTGGATGCACCCCATCGATGCCAAAAAAATCGGCGTGGAAACGGGCGACCTCCTCCGCGTGAACACCGAAATCGGCCATTTCATCGACAAAGTTTGGGTGACGGAGGGCATGAAACCGGGCATCGTCGCCTGTTCGCACCACCTCGGCAGGTGGCGGCGACCGACCGACCCCGATGGAAACCGCTGGGCCACGGCGACTGTGAACATTGAAAACGACGGCTCGGGCGGCTGGAAAATGTCGCAAATCGGCGGCATCGAGCCGTTCAAATCGACCGATAAGGATTCGAAGCGCATCTTTTGGAGCGACGGCGGGGTGCACCAGAACATCACTTTCCCCGTCCATCCCGACCCGGTTTCGGGGATGCACTGTTGGCACCAAAAAGTGAAGCTCGAACCCGCGCGGCCTGGCGACAAGTACGGCGATGTCTTTGCCGACACGAAAAAATCAATGGAAGTCTATGAAAAATGGCTGGCGATGACGCGGCCCGCCTCGCCCGACGAACATGGCGGTTTGCGGCGGCCGGTTTGGATGAAAAGGGCTTTGAGGCCGGATGATGGGGCTTATTATTTTTGAAATGAAATTTCAAGTCTATTTGAGTTCTGACTTCCAAAAACGGTGTTCTCCATCAAGGAAAACGACATAAAATGTGTTTTTTACCACATGGCCGATGAGACATTGCTTACCGGTTACATGAATCCTGGCCCATTCGGCATCTTCGGGGACGTGTTTTGGATGGGTAAAATCCGTTTTTTCAGTCGGCGGAAATTGGTCGTAAATGGTAAATTTTTTTCCGTCCACCGTACTCCGCAGCGACGATTGACAATAGCCGGTTAGCGTATCGAGTGCCTGGGCGAGCATGGATTGCTTTTCCCAACTATCCCAATTGTCGCCTTGATTCCTGTCGAGTTGCCTGAAACTGAG
>JANOQP010000176.1:0-3362 GCA_031414895.1 Saprospirales bacterium | reverse complement strand
GGGTTTCAAGAATGCTGCCAAATCGGCGGTTTTTGCTGCCCCGGATGGGGTGTTTTTTGAAATTGGGTTTTTGTGAAATGAGTAGCTTTGCCGAAATTTCGACCACGGAGGTCACGAAGGATTCGCAAGGAACACAATGGCGACCTTTGTGCAACCTTTGTGACCTTCGTGGTTAAACCTGACATAAAATGAACCCATCCCTAAACCCCGTCGCGGACGACCTTTCGCCGGAAGAAAAACAGGCCGAAAAAGCGCTCCGTCCCCGCGCCCTCGATGATTTCAGCGGGCAGGAAAAACTTGTCGACAACCTCCAAATCTTCATCGCGGCGGCCAAATTGCGCGGCGATTCGCTCGACCATGTTTTGCTGCACGGGCCGCCGGGGCTGGGCAAAACGACGTTGTCGCATATTATCGCCTTCGAGCTCGGCGCGGGCCTCAAAATGTCGAGCGGCCCGGTCCTCGAAAAAGCGGGCGACCTCGCCGGGCTGCTGACCAACCTCGAACCGGGCGACGTGCTGTTCATCGACGAGATCCACCGGCTCAACACGGTCGTCGAGGAATACCTTTATTCGGCGATGGAAGATTACCGCATCGACATCATGATCGACAGCGGGCCGAACGCGCGGAGCATCCAAATCGCGCTCAACCCGTTCACCCTCGTCGGCGCGACAACAAGGATGGGGCTTTTGACCGCGCCGCTGCGGGCCCGGTTCGGTATCACTTGTTTGCTCGATTATTATTCGGTGGAGGTTTTGAAAAAGATCCTTTTCCGCTCTGCGGAGATCTTGAAAATCGAAATTTCGGAGGAAGGCTCGCTCGAAATTGCCCGCCGCAGCCGTGGGACGCCGCGCATCGCGAACGCACTTTTGCGGCGCATCCGCGATTTTGCACAAATAAAGGGCGACGGAAAAATCGGCGTCGAGATCGCAAAGTATGGCCTCGAAGCCCTAAACGTGGACGAATCGGGCCTCGATGAAATGGACAATCGCATCCTTTCGACCATCATCCATAAATTTAAGGGCGGCCCCGTCGGCCTCACGACCATCGCAACGGCGGTCGGCGAAGAGGCCGGAACGATCGAGGAGGTTCACGAGCCTTTTTTGATCATGGAAGGTTATATCCAACGGACACCGCGCGGACGAGAGGCCACCGAAAAAGCGTACAAACACCTCAAAACGCCGCCGCCGGGCTTGCGAAAGGGTGGGGCGGCCTCCCTTTTTGATTGAATTTTGAGATAATTGGCAGCCAAAAAATCCTTTTGTTCGTTCAACGCGTAACCTATGCAACAAGCATTATGATAAAATTTGCAGCACGGGGGGTGCGTTAAATGCGCAGTTTTGCCACCTTTGCGGCGACAATAGAAACTCATTTTTTTTTCTTAAACCAATAAATTCATCTAAACATGAAAAGGAATCTTCTCTGGTTCTTCGGTTTGGCCATCATGGCCGCCACTACTTTCACCATGACCTCTTGCGACCCTGACCCTTGCAAAGATGTCGAGTGCGGCACGAACGGCGAGTGCTTTGACGGTGCTTGCGTCTGCAACCAAGGTTTTGAGGGCACCAATTGCGACGTGAAGTGGAATACCAAGTACATTGGTAACTACAATGTCGTCGAGAACTGTACTGTCCCGGTCATCGCTGGTGACACGTTCTCGAGTGAAATCGTGGCTGGTGCCGACGACACACACCTGACCGTTAAAAACTTCGGCAACTCGGGGCAGAACGTGAGCATCACCATTTCGGAAGCCGACAAGGTCGATTTCACAGGCGACATCAACTTTGGTGGAAATGTGACCAACGTAGTTGCGACAGGCACATACGCAAGCGGTGTGCTTACCATCGACTATGAAGGCAAGGTTGGCGGAGTGGTCACCGTTAAGTGCAAAGACACCATGACGAAAATCTGATCCCTCCAAAAAGGAAAAGAAACAGAGCGGGCCGTACTCGAAAGGGTACGGCCCGCTTGATTTTAATTTTGAGCCAAGCCTGAATCTTGGTTTTAATGATTTTTGGTAACTATCTACCACATAGGCACAATAGATGTTTTCACATAGCCCACATAGATGATTGCAAACAAAAAGGCTATGCTTTCTATGTGAAATCCTCTATTGTACCTATGTGTTAAATAGTTACAAATTTTAGCTAAAATGAAAATGGCCACCTTGTTACAAGATGGCCATTTTTTTTCCACGCAGTTAGTTGCCGCCCTCTTTTTTCTCCCATTTCGATTTGGAAGCAGGTTTTGCAGCTGGGTCTACGGCTTTTGCATTCGGGTCAGCAGGTTTCGACCATTTTGTTTGCGATTCCTGGGTTGGCTTTGCCTCACCCGCTTTTTCCCACTTGCTTTGCGAACCTGGAACAGAAGGTTTAGCTGGCGGTGCCGGCTGTGGCAACGGGTCAACCCCTGGCTTGGTCGAGCCGCCCTTCGTCGGCTTTTTTGTCGGCTTGGTCGCGCCCGGTTTTCCGGGGACGGCGGTCAATTGTTGTGCAACCGGGGCCGCGAGCATTTCCTGTGCTTTCACACCGGCCGCTTGGGTCACGGAATCGTCACATTCCTTGGTCTTGGTCTCGCGGAGGATGGCAAGTTGCGCCTGCACGGTCTCCTCGATTTGTGCCAATTGCATGGCCTTGGTCACGCCACCGAAGGCCGTGAGCGCGACGAACGCACCGCCGACAAGGGCCGCGCCGCCGAGGACGAAAAATTTCTTGTTCATTTTAAATGTCTTTGTAAATGGTTGAAAATGAGTGGTTTGCGAAAAAATAACTGACCCTACGGCTTATTTTTTCTTTCCTTTCGCAGCCTTTGCCGCTTTTTCGGCCTCCATTTGGGCCGCTTTCTCGGCCTCTTGTGCGGCGCGGGTGTCCTCGACAATGCGCTGGGCCTCTGCCGTTACGCGGGCATCGAAATCGGCTTGGCATTTGGTGTCCATATCCGTATTGACCGCAGCCGTTTGTGCCGAGACGCCTGTTGCGACCGCTGCCGCAATTTCGGCCTCGGTTAGCAATTTTTCGCCGCAGGAGCCAAGGCCGAGGGCCGCCACCGCGAGCATTCCAAAAATGAGTTTTTTCATGTTCAATTCAGGTTTTAATTAATGTGTGATTGAATGATGCGCAAATGTAGGAAGATACCTCAATTTGTATAGCCGCACGCAAACGCATTTTTTCCATCACGATTGTTTGCCGGCCCAAACTCGAAACCCAAAACTCGAAACTTATTTTTCTCCCCATTTTCTCCACAAATGGCCTTTTGACGGCGGGGTATTTTCTATTTTCGCCCACTTTTTAAACAAGTGAGCGGCCATGCGAGGCCGAAACAATAAAATTATGGGTAAAATAATCACCATCGCCAACCAAAAAGGC
>JANOQP010000175.1:0-2528 GCA_031414895.1 Saprospirales bacterium | reverse complement strand
ATTTGGGCAGATTCCTACGGAATGACAGTTTGGTTGGTTTTTGGCTTTTGTGCATTTATCACCCGAAAGGCAATAGACCCTATGAACTATGAGAATTGTCCATCTTACCATGTGTTCAAAGAATTAAAATTGAACAAAAACTGGATAAACAACCTCACCAAATGGTTTGAACAAAACCCCATTTGGCTCCGCACGGTCGAATGGTCGAAAAGCCATTCGTTGCCGGGGCTGTCGCGCGTCCCGATCTATAATTTGATTGATTTTATCCAAGAGGAGACCAAAAACGACGCGCTCACGGCCCGGGCAAACTCGATGGCGTTCAGCTTTTTTTTGAGCATTTTTCCGTCGATCATCGTGCTTTTTACGCTGTTGGCCTACACCCCGCTCTATTCCATTTTTGGGGAAACGCTGCAAAAAAGCATCGCCGACGTGATGCCCGGCTCTGCTGGAAAAATGATCTTCACCACCATAAAGGACATCACGACGATCCCCCGCAGCGGCCTGCTATCTGCCGGTTTTGTGCTCGCGCTCTGGTTTTCGTCGAATGGCATGATGTCGCTCATGCGCGGTATGGAAAAGCGGTACAAAAGCACTTTTCGCCGCCGGACGGGCTGGGAAAAACGGGTCACGGCGGTCAAATTGACCTTTTTGCTCGGCTCGGTTTTGATCGCCAGCGTCGTTTTGGTTATTTTGGGGAACACGATTTTGGGCCTTGTGTTCAAGATGGTCGACGTGGGCTGGCTGACGAAGGCCATCCTTTTTACGTTCCGCTGGATCGTCGTTTTGCTGCATTTTTACACGGGCATCTCGATGATCTACCGATTTGGTGCGGCCACTCGCCGGCGCACCCATTTCATCAACCCCGGTTCGGTGCTGGCGACTTTTTTGAGCATCCTTTCGTCGTGGGCCTTCTCGTTTTATGTGGACAATTTTGGGTCGTACAACAAACTTTACGGCTCCATCGGGACGCTCATCGTGCTGATGATCTGGATACAGTTGAATTGTTTTATCATCCTCATCGGGTTTGAACTGAATGCGGGGATCGCGGTCATCCGCGACCGTCGGAAAGCGTTCCCTTTGACAGCGGAAAAGTTGTCGGGGAGCGTCACGAGCCCCGAATAGGCCTTCTTGAAATTGCGGGCGCGCAACGATTGCCCTTTCATTTTGAAAAAACCAGCAAACAATTGCCGCGCCCAGCTCGACGTTTTTTTTACAAAATGACAGGGCCATCGAGTGAACGGCAGCTACTTTCGCCGCCCAAAAACGCCCCGTTTTTATGCACGATATCGAACCCTTTTGGAAATGGCGCGACCAATATATCGCCTCCGAGGATGCGCGTTCGCCCTTCCGGGGCAGGCAATATTCGGAACTGCATTTCACGAAAAAGATCTACAATTACCTCATCCACCCGCAATGGGACGGCTTTGGCAGCGCGACGCTCTATATAAAGGTGATTTTCGCCGATTATGACGAAAAGGCCGCGCTCATTGAGCTGATCGGCGAATGGAACGACACGTTGAACGACGATATCGCTACCCTGAAACGGAAGGTTTTGGAGCCGATGATGGACGCGGGCATCTCGAAGTTCGCCTTTTTTTGTGAAAACCTCCTCCAATTCCACGCCGGGGACAGCGATTATTACGAAGAATGGGCCGAGGAGCTGCGCGATGCGCACGGCTGGGCGGCACTCCTAAACGTCAATCGCCATGTGGGGGAGGAAATGATGACCGCGAAGCTCCATTTTTACCTTCATTTTGGGGAAAACTACAACGACATCAACTGGCGGGCCCAAAAACCGGGCCTCATCATTGAGGCCATCGGCGCACTTGTCGATGGGCAACTAAAACGGGTCAATCAATGACAATCACCGTTCTCGGCGCAACGAGCGACCTCGCGGAAGCCCTTATTTATCGGTTCGCGCCAATGGCCTCGAAGCTCAATTTGACCGCCCGACAGCCCGCCAATCTCGCGCCGCTCTGTGCCGATTTGCGGGTCCGCGAAATTTGCCCACTGGTCGAAACGCATGTTTTTGATGCGCAAAACCTTTCCTCCAAAAAGACGGACAAGGATTTTCAACTGATTGGAAAATTGGCCGACGAAACCGACCTGCTCATCGTGGCCATCGGATATCTCGGCGAACAGCGCGAGGCGGAGCAAAACGGGGCCGAGGCGTTCAAGATCTTGGGGACGAACTTCACCTCGCTCGCGCTCGCGATTTCTGTTTTTGCCGAAAAAATGGAGTGTCGAAACGCTAAACTGGAAACCCGAAACCCGAAACTCGGCATCATTTCGATTTCGTCGGTCGCGGGCGAGCGCGGTCGGGCCAGCAACTATTTCTACGGCGCGGCAAAAGCGGGGATGACCGCCTTTTTGAGCGGCCTGCGCCATCGGCTTTTTTCAAAAAAAATTCATGTGATGACGGTAATGCCCGGTTTTTTGGACACCAAAATGACGGCGGGGCTGCCGCTCCCAAAACCGCTCACAGCCTCGCCCGAAAAAGCTGCCGATCATATTTTCAGGGCCTGGGA
>JANOQP010000174.1:0-3601 GCA_031414895.1 Saprospirales bacterium | reverse complement strand
GCCCTTTTTTTGGACAAAAATCATTTTTTTGATTTGCCGAGGCTATTTGAAAACGGGCAATTTTTTAACTCGTATGCCTCTTTCATCAATGGTTATCAAGCTCCCAGCGGTTATGTCCTGCAATAATTTGGGGAAGTTGTTTTGGACAATTTCCGTAAAAACAGCCGGGTTCAAAGCCGCAAACCTGAACGTCAGGATGGTTGGAAATTGGCTGCCCGACAAGGCCATTATTCGGGTAAAATCAAGGTCGTTTGTCAAAATCGCATGGCCGGATTTTTTGGCAAATTCAATGATTTTTTCATCGGGGGTATTGTCCAATCCAATATCATAAACATGAATGGCCTCGTAGCCCATTGATTTCAGCGGTGCCACAAATCCGGGGTACATATTTTCGTCAAAAAGGAATTTCATGCAGCGGCAGAAGTAGCAAGTGGGAGATACCTGTCCTGTAAATTGTTGGCTGCAAAAGAAAGTGCCTGATAAATGTCCGAGGCGGTCAGTTTTGGGTAGCCCGACAAAATTTCTTCAAACTGCATCCCTCCGGCCAAGTAGGACAGCAAGGCTGCGACGGTGATGCGCGTGCCCTCAATGCGCGGTTGGCCGTTGCAAATGGCTGGGTTGGCCACGATTTTTGAATAGCCTGAAAAGTGGATCTCCATTTTTTTCCTGCAAAGTTATTGGAAACCGCCCTTTTTTTTGAACCATGATTTTTTTGATTTCCTAGATTGCAATGATGGGCCTCAAAACTGCACAAATCATCAAAATAAAAAAAGCATGGCCTGGACAAAAAAAGGGCGAAACCAACTCGGTTCCGCCCTTTTTCATTGCTGAAAATGGCCCAACTTCAATGCCCCATCGGCCCTTTCGGTGCGGCTTGCCCGATGCTGCCCGATGCCGGTTTTCCGATGATGCCCCTGGCCCGGAAGCGGCTGATGATGCCCTGCATCTCGCGGATGACCTCTTCGTCGGAGGCCTGTTTCATGACGAGGCGGATGAGCTCGATTTGTGTCGAAGTGAGCGGCTTTTGATTTTCCATGATCGATTACAATTGTTTTTTTTGCCAATAATGTTTGTGAAAAATGGCGGTTGTGCTGTTTTGTAGTTTTCCCTATCGATGCGTTTATTGCCCATTTTACATTAAAAATGGATTAAAACGGGTTGTTTTATGCCCCAAGTTCGAGCTGGTTTTTTACCAAATGGTAATACGTCCCTCGCTGCCAGGTGAGTTCTTGGTGCGTCCCCTGTTCGACCACCTCGCCGCGTTCGAGGACGATAATATTGTCTGCATCCCGGACGGTCGAAAGGCGGTGCGCGACCACAATGACGGTGCGCCCCCGAAAAAACTCGCCGAGGTTTTCCATGATGATCCGCTCGTTGAAGGCATCGAGCGCGTTGGTCGCCTCGTCAAAAAAGAGGTATTCCGGGTTTTTATAAACGGCGCGGGCAATGAGGATCCGCTGTTTTTGCCCTTGCGAAAGCCCGACGCCGTCCTGCCCGACCTTTGTGTTGTAGCCGAGCGGCAACGACTCGATATATTGCTGGATATTGGCCGATTTCGCGGCCCGCATCAACCGTTTCCGGTCGATCAACTCCTCGCCGAGCGCGATGTTTTTGGCGATCGAATCATTGAAAATGAACCCGTCCTGCATCACCACGCCGACACGGCTGCGCCAAAGTTTGTGCTGGATATTCTCCAAATTGAGGTCGCCGAGGCGCACCGAGCCTTGCTGCGGTTGGTAAAAATTGAGCAAAAGTTTCAAGATCGTCGTCTTCCCGCTGCCCGACGAACCGACGATGGCCGTCGTTTTCCCCTCCGGAAAAAGCAGGTTCACCTCCTTCAAAACCAACGGGTCGTGCGGCCCACCGTACCTGAATGACACATTTTCGAGCATCAAATCCCCGTTTTCGGGCAAAATCGTGGTTTTTTCGGTCGAGACCGGTTCCTCGTCCTCGCGGGCATGGATCTCGTTCATCCGTTCGAGGCTGATGCTCGCGTCCTGCGCCTGCAAAATGAACTGCACGAGGTGGTCGAGCGGCCCGTTCATCTGTCCGATGAGGTATTGTGTGGCGAGCATTTGGCCGAGCGTGAGTTCGCCGCGCATGACGGCCCGTGCCGCGAGGAAGGAAATGAGCAGGTTTTTCGATTCGTTGATGACCGTCGCGCCCGCCCGTTGCCATTGGTCGAGGGCCAGATAACGGACGTTTATATGGAAAAGTTTGGCCTGGATCCGCTCCCATCCCCAGCGTTTTTGTTTTTCGGAATTGTGCAATTTGATCTCTTGCATCCCCGAAATGAGCTGGATAAGCGCACTTTGATTTTCGGACATTTGCTCAAAACGCTGGTAATCGAGCGTTTTTCTTTTTCTCAAAAACAGGATTATCCATCCAAAATAGAGCAGGGCCGCGCCAAAAAATACCCAAAAAATGGTCGTATTGAACCACAATAGCACCACCCCAAAGACCAAAAGGTTGATGACCGAAAATAAGGTCATCAAGGCCGACGAGGTCAAAAACCGCTCGACCCGCTCGTTGTCATAGATCCGTTGCAATAAATCGCCCGTCATTTTGGTGTCGAAAAACCGCATCGGCAGCCGCATCAGCTTCGCCAAAAAATCGGACACGAGGCTGATATTGACCCGCGAACCGATGTGCAACAAGATCCAGCCGCGGATGAACTCGACCGACATCGAACTCAACATGACGACCAATTGTGCGCCGAGGATGAGGTACACAAAGTCGATGTCCTTCGTCGTGATGCCCACGTCCACGATGCTCTGCATCATAAAAGGGAGCAAAAGTTGCAGCCCCGACCCGACGAACAGGCCGAACACGAGCTGAACGATCTCCTTTCGGTAATTTCTCAAATACCCGAACAGGAACGAAAAACCCTTCCGGCTCACCTTTTCGCCTTTTTGAACAAAAAAATCGGGTGTCGTTTCGAGCAAAAGAAGGATGCCGACTTGCTCGCCGTTTTGGGTGTCGGATGCCCAAAATTTCAGGAATTCCTCTTTTGGGAGCTTGTGCTTTCCGTGCGCCGGGTCGCTGATCCAGGCGTTTTTCGCGTCGATTTTATACAAAACAACAAAATGCTGTTGTTTCCAGTGAGCGATGCAGGGCAGCGGCACATCGGCCACGAGGCGTTCCCACGAAATCTTCACGCCGAGCGAGTGCATCCCCAATTTCTCCGCCGCGTCCGAAATGGACATCAGGCTCACGCCCTCCCGGTCCACGAAGGTCAGTTCCCGCAAATAGTCGAGCGAGTATTGCCGCCCGTGGTGCTTCGCGACCATCCGTAGACAGGTCGCGCCGCAGTCCATGGCATCGAGTTGCTTATAAAATTGAAACTTGTCGAACAACATTCTCGGTTGGGATGATTTTCGGTGGCTGTCCCTCGATGGTGCGGAAATAAATTTCCGAGCTACCAGGGGCGAAACCAAAGGTCTTGCTTTATCGATAAAAACGGTGCCCCGGTAAGTTGGCCGGATTTGCCGTTTTGAATAACATTGAACATCAATGCTGTATCGTTGAATCAAATAAAAACCGCGCCAAAAATTTCGATATGCTTTCTAACAAACGGGCGTTATTTTTTTTGAAAAAAAAT
>JANOQP010000173.1:0-2342 GCA_031414895.1 Saprospirales bacterium | reverse complement strand
GCCCCAGCGGGGCGAAATCTTTACCATGCCAGCAACATTCCGCCCCGCTGGGGCTAAAACAAGGCTGGTATCAGGCATTCCTACCAACATTTCGCCCCTCTGGGGCTGATGGCTAAATAATTACGATTTTTATTGATGAAAATGAAGTGTGTTCAAATGGTTTTATAGTGGGCCTTTTATTTTTAACACATAAGGACATAGCGTTTTCACATAGAAATATAGGTTTTAAAATGTAATTGCCTATTCGAACCCTGTGAAAACTCTATAACCCTATGTGTCAAAGGGGCAAGTTCAAAGCCCACGCAAAATTTCGTGCAGTTCTTCTTTGGTCTTGCCCAGTTTCACCTGCAATTTGCCCACCATCTCCTCTTTTTTGCCCTCGGCAAAAAGAAGGTCGTCATCGGTCAATTGGGCGAATTTCTGTTTGAGCTTTCCTTTTTGCTCGTGCCAGTTTCCTTTAACTTCGGTCGTGTTCATATCCAATGGATTTTATTGTGGAATTATTTCCACGATGTAAAGGTGATGGGCCAGCTTATTAAGATAGTTACAACATTATGTGGGAGTGTTGCATGATTCACACATTTCAATCGGTTCAAACAAATGACAACCGCAACGATGACAGCGCGTGCCGGATCCGTGTCTTGACCGTGCCCAATGGCATATTGAGTTTCTGTGAAACCTCTTGTTGCGTAAAGGCCCGGAAATAGACAAGGTCGATCAATAGCCTATATTTATCGTCCATTTCCTCGATGGCCTCGCGCAGTCCGATGGTATCGGGGTTAAAACCGTCATTGCCCGGAAACTCGACCAAGTTTTCAATGCCGACCGTTTTATGGCTGTGCCGAAAATGGCTCGTGCGGGTTGCGTCAATGGCCGTGTTCCGGGCAATGTTCAATAGCCAGGTGAACAGGCGGCCTTTTGTTTCATCATAGTTTTCACCGTTGCGCCACGCTTTTACGAACGTGTCCTGCATGACCTGTTCGGCCAGTTCCTTTGATGAAACTATGCGATACACAATACCGAACAGGGCGGCTGCATAGTTGTCGTAAAGGAGTTGAATGGCGAGTTTGTCCTTCGCTTGGAGGAGCGGAATGATTTGTTCTTGCATGGTTCAGGTGGATGCAAATCCGGTAATCAAAATCATTGACCGGAATAGATTTATAAAGGTTTTTAACGGTTCAGCAGATAAATTGTATAGTTCAATATGGCCGCAAAACTGACCCAGGACACATAAGGAACCAACAACCATGCTGCCGCCCGGGACATCGGCGCAAACAGGAAAATCGTCCATATTATCGTGGCCAGCATCAACATAATGTCCAAAAAAGCCAGTCCCGGCTGATGGAACTCAAAGAAAATGAGCGACCACCAAAAGTTCAGGAACAATTGCAGCGCGAAAACCAGCATCGCTCTTCGCTTTTGCGGTTCCGGCTTTTCGCTTTTCCAGACCTGCCATAGCGCCAGGCCCATCATAAAATAAAGCGTCGTCCAGACCGGCCCGAACAGCCAGCTCGGCGGGTTCCACGACGGTTTTTGGAGCGTGTCGAACCAGCCGTTCAACCCGGCCGCCGAGAGGAGACCGCTCGAAATCCCGACCACTTCGCAAATGAGGATCGATACGAGGGCTTTGCCCAACGAGGTCATTTTTAGTTGATTCATAGGAGCAACTGGCCGATGTTTTTCACGGTGTCGTGGTCAAGTTTTAGGACGGACTGTTGGGCGAACAACATCGTCCGTTGCTCCGGCGAGAGGTCGTCGGCATGGTCGGTCAGGACGGATTTGTAGGCGTCAAAGGCCACTTCCTCGCCATATTCGCAGGAATTGAGGATAGCATCGCGGTCGTTTCCGGTCAGGGCGGCCTTCACTTCCATCCAGACACGGAAAAATTTGCCCGTCGTGCGCGTCCCTTCATCGGGCGTTCCGCCGAGGCGGCGAATTTCTGCGACGAGTTCGGCCCTGCATTTTAGGCTCGATTTCTCAAATTGGTAAAACATTTCGCGCAAATCAGCCTCTTCGGTCTCGCCAGAAGCGGTCACATAGCCCTCCATGCGGTCGTTGTTGATGATGACGAGCCTGTTGAGCGCGTCGATTGTTCTTGAATGGCCCATTGCTTTTGTTCGATTGAAAGGTTCACATTTTTAAACCGTGAACAACTTTTTTAACACATAGTAAGATAGGGATTTCACATAGAAATCATAGATTTTGAATAGCCAAAAGCTATTTTGACTATGTGAAGTTTCTATGAATCTATGTGTTAAAAAAGTGGCTCATGTTCCGAACCCGCTGAAGCACGGCCCGCCTGACGACTTTTCGTCGTCTGTCGGCTTTGACCATCTTGCTTT
>JANOQP010000172.1:0-1519 GCA_031414895.1 Saprospirales bacterium | reverse complement strand
AAAAAAGTTGTTCACGGTTTAAAAGTTCACATCTGCGAAAAGTGGTCGCGCACAAAAGCGTGTTCCTGTTTTATGGGCATTTCCATCGCTGATTGCACTTCGATTTTGATGTCGTCGAAATGGTGGTCTTTGCGCAGCAGGTTCAATAGTTCTGATTTTGCGTCGGTCGGGCCGAAAAGGAGGACCGATTCGTAGTTTTGGATGGCCTCGCCCAATTGCTTGTAATAGCCGGCCTGTTTGTGCTGTTCGCCCTGGTGCATCGAATGCTCGCTCCTTTTGAGGCCATCCACCTTTTTTTGGTGGGAAAAATCGGATTGGATGACCGTCGTCTCCATGTCGGCGGGCGAGAATTCGGTGAGGCGTGCGCTGGCATGGTCCATCCAGATGCCGAGTTTTTTTGATGTTTGCATGATCTTTGTAGTTTTGAATGCTGCGTTTCGGGTTTTTGGGTTCACGCCAGTTTGTTCATCTCGATGCTGTCCAAAAGTTCCTTCAAAAAAGAGGCGGCCATCTTGTCGGACAAAGCTTTGTCGGTCGCCACGCCCGTCTCGTCGTATGCTTTTTGCACGTTGGCAACGGGGAACATGTTGGTGACCGTCCACGCGCCGATCTTCCAGAGCGAAAATTGGAGCGAGACCAAAGCCTGCGAACCGCCAAAAGGGCCCGCCGAGACCGTCGAAATGGCGATCGGTTTTCGCTTCCAGTCTTCATAGAGCAGGTCAATCGCGTTTTTGAGGCTGGCCGGCATCCCGCCGTTGTACTCGGGCGTGACGATGAGGATGCCGTCCGATTTTTTGATTTTTTCGGCAAACTCGGCGACCCGCGCCGACGGTTTTTCCATCGCTTTGAAAGTGTCCTCGAAAATCGGGAAGTTATAGACCTTCAAATCGAGGATCTCGACCGTCGCGAGCTTGTGCTCGGTCAGGTATTTTTGAAAAAAAAGCGCGACCCGGTGGCTGGCCCGCCCGTTTCGGACGCTCGACGAAATGATGGAGATATGCGGCATTGGTTTGTTCTTTTTGAAAAGTGCCCTCTAAACTTGGGTTTGCGCTGATGCATCGTTGATGGCATAAAGGTGGGCGGGCCACGGGCGGGTGCGCTTACACGATTTATGGAAAAACTTATAAAATTCCCATCCGGGGAAATTCAACGGGGCGGCCCTGTGGCTACGCTTTTCCCAACAGTTCTTCGAGCGCCCCGAGCATATCGTGGACGGTGACGATGCCCACTAGCCGGCCTTTTTCGAGCACCGGGAGCGCGTTCACCCGTTTGCTGCGCATCATTTTGACGGCATCGCCGAGCGTGTCGTCGGGGGCGAGGCAAAAGAGGTCTTTTGACATGATCTCGCTGGCCGTTATGGAGCCTTTTATCAGGTTGTTCTTGTGGATTTCGTCCTTGCCGCCAAAGATTTCGCGCACGATCTTGAGGAAATCGGCATAGGTGACCATGCCCACCAATCGGTCGTTTTCAACAATCGGCACATGGTGGATCTGGTGCTTTTCGAACAGTTTTTCGGCCA
>JANOQP010000171.1:0-5571 GCA_031414895.1 Saprospirales bacterium | reverse complement strand
AGCATCACCGAATTTTGGCGCCGCTGGCATATCTCGCTTTCCACATGGCTGCGGGATTACCTCTACGTCCCGCTCGGCGGCAACCGCTCCGGCCGCTGGAAAACCTATCGCAACTTGTTGATTACCATGCTTTTAGGTGGGCTTTGGCACGGTGCGGCCAACCGTTTCATCATTTGGGGTGCGCTCCACGGGGCCGCGCTGGCAGTCGAGCGTTTTTGGAAAGAAAAGGGCTTGCCAACCCTCGGAGGCCGCACGGGAAGGCTGCTTTCGGTCATCCTGACCTTCCATTTTGTGGTGTTCTGCTGGCTGTTTTTCCGGGCGCAAGACCTCGCGACGGTTGGGGAAATGCTCCGCCAAATTTTCACGGCGTTCAACCCCGGGCTTTTTGGGGAAATCGTGCGTGGCTATTGGCCCGCATTGGTTGCGCTCGCAGCCGGTTTCGCGTTGCATTTTTTGCCGGAAAAAACGGAACCGGCGGCGCAGGAAATGGTCGCCAAATTGCCGCTTTTGGGAAAGGCCGCGCTCGTTGTGATGGTCATTTTATTGGTGATGCAGGTCAAATCGGCGCAGGTTCAGCCGTTTATCTATTTTAATTTTTAGGGACAATTTAATTACCTCAAAGGGCACGAAGACTGCACAAAGTCCGCAAAATATTGATTATCAATGCTTTATGGACTTTGTGAAGCCTTCGTGCCCTTTGCGGTAGGGTTGCCCGATTCAACTATTTGAACGCCCCCGAAACCACCATTTCCTTCGACCCGGCCGAGTATTTATAAAATCCCTCGCCCGATTTCACACCGAGCTTTCCGGCGGCCACCATGTTCACGAGGAGCGGGCAGGGCGCGTATTTTGGGTTGCCGAAACCGTCGTGCAGCACCCGCAAAATGGCGAGGCAAGTGTCCAAACCGATAAAATCGGCCAATTGCAGCGGGCCCATCGGGTGTGCCATGCCGAGTTTCATCACCGTGTCGATGCCGTCCACGCCCGCCACGCCCTCGAAAAGGGTGCAGATCGCTTCGTTGATCATCGGCATCAAGATCCGGTTGGCCACAAAACCCGGGTAATCGTTCACTTCGACCGGCGATTTGTCGAGCGTCCGGGCCAGTTCCATGATTTTTTCGGTCACCGAGCGGTCGGTCGCGTAGCCGTTGATGACCTCAACGAGGCGCATCACCGGCACCGGGTTCATGAAGTGCATACCGATGACCGAGGCGGGCCGGGCGGTCGCGGCGGCGATTTTTGTGATGGAAATGGAGCTGGTGTTTGTGGCCAAAATGGCGGATCCAGGTGCGTTTTCCGCGATCTGTTTGAAGATTTTCAGCTTCAGGTCGATGTTCTCGGTCGCGGCCTCGACGACGAGGTCGGCTGCGGAAACACCTTTTGCGAGGTCGGTCTCGGTCGAAATCTGGCCGAGCGTCGCCAATTTTTCGGTCTCCGAGATCGAGCCTTTCGCGACTTGCCGATCAAGGTTTTTGCCAATCGTGGCGACGGCCTTTTCGAGCGCGACGGGCGAAATGTCCACCAAAGTGACGGCAAAATTCTTCTGCGCAAAAACATGGGCGATGCCGTTGCCCATCTGGCCGGCCCCGATGACGGTGATATTTTTCATAAAAAACAGGTTGTGGTGGATGGAAATTTGGTCCAAGATCGGCGGCGAATCTCCGAAATTTGCTGCAAAGACCCCCAGCCACCGCAGTGCTTTTTTGAAAACCCGTTTTTCGCCGTTTCTTTGGGACGAACTTTTCAAAACATAAAATCATCAACAATGAAAAACTTGCTTTTCCTCGCCTTCCTTTTGCCCGTTTCAAAACTCGCCGCGCAGGACAACCCCGATTCTTGGATGGTCGCAGAGGGCACGCTCGAAGGATTTGCCGTCGGCGCGAAATATTTCACGCTCGTCAGCGATGCCAATTTGCGCGAAAAGCCCGGCACGCAGTCGACGGTTTTGACAAAACTCCCCATCGGCACCCCGGTCACGGTCGAGGCCGTCGCGGCGGATTCGTTCGAGCAGCGCGGCGTGAAATTGCCGTGGCTCAAAGTGGCCTGCCAACCGATCGGGGCGGCCCCTGTCACGGGCTATATTTGGGGAGGTTTCATGGCATTGGCCAGCATCCAGACGCCCGACGAGGAATATATGCCCAACCGGGGCGCACTTTATTTGACCGGGGTCGGGGCGTACGACGACGCAAAACACCAGCTCACGGTGCAGGTGCGTGTTGCGTTGGCGGGCGAGGAGCTCTCGAAAACGGAGTTCACGACGACGGGCGATCTGTCGTATTATCCATCTTTTGAGGTCGGTTTTGAGCCTTTGAAGAACGTAAAAGCGGTGCTTTCTGTCAATTATTACTATCCCGCCTGCGGATACCCATCGGGCAACAACCTCCTGTTTTGGCAGAAGAACGACCAATTGACGAAGGTCTTGGAGACCAGTTCCGTCAGCGACGGGGGCGTTTTTTATAGTACCGAGGATTACATTTTGCCGAGCCAACGGGGCGGCATCGGCGACCATGTTTTGGTGACCAACGATGTCTCACAATTTGAGGAAAAAGGCCAGGATTATGTCCGCACCAGCCAAACCTATAAGGTCACTTTGTACAAATGGACGGGCAAAAAACTCTTGAAAGTCAAAGAGCTGAAATAACCAACAAAAGAAGTGCAGCCGACATTTTTTGCCTCCCTGCGGTTATTGTGCACCTTGCCAAAGGCGCATTGGTTTACCTTCGCACAAACACTCTGTCCAAAGTTTGGACCATTTGACAAACACGCCCATTTTCCAGCGTCTTCGAAGATTTAATTTTGGCCTCATCTCCTTTTAATGGTTGGCGGTGACCTGGCATGCTTATGCCCAGTTCCGATTTTTGACCAATTCATCGCCCGTTTAATCTTATTTTCATCCAATAAGACTGGTTTTTCTTGCTCGCGACGCACCGTCTCGATGGCCGCTTTTTGCCCGGCCACGACCGGGGACCGGGCGCATTCCCTCAATTTTTTATGGTCAAAATTTACACTAACCATGTTCATCTACAACTCCCTCGTCCGCGCAATTGTGGCCGTCATCATTATCGCCACCTGCATTTTCGGCCTTTTTGCCAATAACAACAACCCCGGGAACAACATCCCGAACAACCCCAGCACCCCCGGAAACATCAGCGGTTCGAGGCCCGAAAACGCTTCCGTGTCCGTCTTTTTGACCGATTTTGAGACCATCGAAGGTTTCAACGCCTGGACCTTGAACCCGTTTGGGAAGGACAATTCCGCGCCCATCGGCCGGTTTGAGGTCGGTGTCCCGCAAAAAGGGAAATACCAGCCCGGCGCGACCCCCGACGGCAAAAAAGCACTCGTCACCGGACTTGCTTTTGGCGGGAACGCTAGCGCGGGCGACCTCGACGAGGGCCAAACCTCGGCGGCCTCGCCAGAAATCCTCCTGCCGGAAATCACGGGCAACGCCCGCCTCGAATTTTCGTGCAAATACCTTTTTTCGCACGGCGCAAACGTGGAGGCCGCGGATTTTTTGCGGGTAAAAATCCTCTGTGAAAAAACCGAGACCACCGTTTTTGAACTGATTGGCGACGGCAAGGAATGCGCCGCTGGCTGGTCGGATTTCAGCGTTGTGCTGAACCAATTTGCCGGGAAAAGCATCCGGTTTTTGGTCGAGGCCGCCGATTTGGGCGAGGCCAGCCTCCTCGAAGCGGGCATTGATGCCGTAAAGGTCCGCATGGTGAAACCCGCGCTTTGGCTCGAGACTTTCGCCTCCAACGCATGGGACGACAACGCGAACGCCCCCGGCGGTTGCGCCTTCCACAGCATCGTCGTGGAAGCAAATTGGAGCGACCTGCTGCCCGGCGACAAACTCGAGATCCGCGTCCCCGGCGGTTTCCCGGAAGTGCAGGTCTTTGAGCCAAAATCGGCCACCGATATGAACCGTTTCATCGTGAAAGTGCCGACCGAATTCGGCATTGCCGATATAAAGGCCCAAATTTTGACCCAAAAGGGCCTCGAACAAAGCCTTGCCATCGAACTCCCGAAAAAAGGCGGCATCCTCTCGCCGTGCCTCGACGGCGATTTTGGCGGAAAAATTTGGCTCGACGAAGACCTCAACGGCATTATGGCCGCCACCGAAACGCGCGGCATCGAGGCCGTCCCGATGTGGGCGCACTGGCTCAACCCGGCGACCGAAGAGCGTGGCACGGCCGGCACGGCAACCGATTACCTCGGCCAGTACAGCTTCCATTTTGGGAAGGGCGCGAACGATCTGCCGCAGGTAAAAGGCCTCCAAATCCGCCTCGCCGCCGAATCGCAGGAGCTTTCGACCCGGCGCGGCGAGCGGTCAAATTTCACGGATTTGCGCTTTTTGAACGCCCAACCGACCTGTTTGGAGCATTTTGGAATCGCCAAAATGGAGAAAGGCTCAAAAAAATCGGGCGAGATCGGCAACCTCATTTGGGAGGACACCAACGGCGACGGCCTCCAAAACGCAGGGGAACCGGGCCTCGAAGGCGTGCAGATCAGCCTTTACGACGAGCTTGGAAATTATATCGCCGTGGCGACGACCGACAAAATGGGCAACTATTTTTTCAACGAAACGAACGTGAAAGAGCAGGTCGGTGAGGTCACAAAGACCGATTTCGCGGGCCCGGTCCCCGGCAAAAATTACATGATGGTGGTCGGCAAAACGAACGACGCGTTCAACGCCGTTTCCGGCCAACTCACCCTCGGCCAGAAAAAATGGACGCTCACCGAACACGTCAGCCGCGCCGGTTTCGCGAACGCGCCCGATAACAGCGACGCGCAACTTTTCAAGGGCTTCATCAGCATCAAATCGCTGCTCAACGGCTTTCCCGGCTGTACGTTGGTGGCCCCGGCGGCGGGCGGCGAGTACCGGTTCGACTTTGGCTTCAAGCCCGTTGTCGCCCGTTGATCTTGCTTTTTTTGATTGTCAAAATGACCATTCGGCGGATGTCGGGTGGTTATTTTTTTTGAGTGAAAAAAATCTGGCCCCTGATCAATGGTTTCAATTTTCAACCATCTTGCTCCAATTCTTGCTCCAGTTCGGCGGTTGTCGGTAGGACATTTTTTAGGTTTTCGGGAAGGGTCTTGGTCAAAACATATTCGGCGACGCCGAGCGGTTTTTGAATATCGCGGAGCGCGTATTCCACCACCGTTTTTTTTGCGGATTCGCGGCAAAGGATGAGTCCGATGGTCGGTTGGTCTGCCACAGTTCGGAGCAGGTCATCGGCGGCGGAACAGTAAAAATTGAGTTTTCCGGCATATTCGGGCTTGAATTTGCCGCCTTTCAAATCCACTACAACGTAACAATGCAAGCGCGTGTGATAAAAAAGCAGATCGATGAAGAACTCATCACCGGCCACCTCCAGCCGGAACTGACGGCCGACGAAGGCAAAGCCGGCGCCCAGCTCCAGCAAGAAGCGCGTGATGTGCCGGATCAGCCCGTTCTCGATCTCGCGCTCATGGGCCTCGTCGCCCAGGCCGAGAAAGTCGAACAGGTAAGGATCCTTCAGCGTGTCTTGCGCCAGCGCCGAATCAGGCGACGGCAAACGCGCCTCGAAGTTC
>JANOQP010000170.1:0-3195 GCA_031414895.1 Saprospirales bacterium | reverse complement strand
TTTTTTTTTCAAAAACAAAACGCCCCGGCCAATCTGGCCCAACTTATTGGTTTTCAACGGTTTGTGCCCAAAATTGACAGTACCATTCAATTTGCCATATTTCTTTATTAAAATCTTAAACCAGCATTTTATGCAGTTTTTTACACAAAAACGAAACGCACTCCCATTGCTGATTTTGTGTCTTTTGTGCGCCAGTTTTGGGGTTTCGGCGCAACGGGCCATCACCGGGATTGTGCAGGACGGCGAAACAGGTGAGGCCGTTATCGGGGCCAACATCGTCGTCAAAGAAGACCGCGCGAAGGGCACGGTGACCGACCTCGATGGGCGGTTTTCGCTCCGTGTGGGCGACAATGCGCAGACGCTTTTGGTCAGTTTCACCGGCTACGAACTCGTCGAACAATCCATCGTCGGCATCAACGAGGTGACCATAAACCTCGGCACCTCGAAGGCCCTGCAAGAGGTGCTCATCATTGGCTACGGCACAGTGAAGCGCGAGGACGCGACGGGCCTCGTGCAGTCCGTAAATTCAAAGGATTTCAACAAAGGCTCGATTGCCAGCCCCCAGCAGCTCATCGCGGGCAAGCTCGCGGGCGTAGTTGTGACCCAAAACGACGGCTCACCGGGCGGTGGTTCGCAGATCCGGGTGCGCGGCCAATCCTCCCTTTCGGCCTCGAAAGAACCGCTCATCGTCATCGACGGCGTGCCGCTCGACAATGCAAAAAATGGCGATAATGAGGGCGTTGGTGTTTCTGGCAGCCGCAACCAGCTCAACCTGCTCAACCCCAACGACATCGAATCGGTGACCGTTTTAAAAGATGCCTCGGCAGCGGCGATTTACGGAAACCGCGCATCGGCAGGCGTTATTATTATTACCACCAAAAAGGGGAAATTGGGCAAAAAGGTCAGCGTCAACTATTCCGCGAACCTTTCGCAGAGCGTCATTTCCCGGAAAGTGGACAACCTCGATGCGGAGGAATACCGGCGGACGGTCAATTCCCTGAAAAACCTGACCGACCCGACAAAGCCGCACGCGGGAGTTGCCCTTTTGGGAAATGCGAACACCGATTGGCAGGATGTTATCTTCCAACGGGGGACCGGGCGCGAGCACAATTTGAGCCTTTCGGGCGGTGTTTTGAGCATCCCTTACCGGGTTTCGGGCGGCTACACCAATCAGGACGGGCTTTTGCGGACGGACAATTTTCAGCGCAAATCGCTCGGCGTGAACCTTTCGCCACAGTTTTTGAAGAACCGGTTGCAGTTCAATTTGAACTTTAAAGCAGTCTCCTCAAAAAACCATTTTGCCGAACGGGGCGCAATCGGCGCGGCGTTATACATGGACCCGACGCAGCCCGTTTATGACACAAGCCAGGTTTATGGCGGTTATTTTGCGTGGAAAATTGCCAACGGCAACCCCAACAACCTCGCCCCACGCAACCCGCTCGCACTCCTCGAACAGCGCGACGACGACTCGAAAGTGCGCCATTATATTGCCAGCGGCGCAGTTGATTACCGCTTCAAGCGAATCCCCGCGCTCCGGGCAAACCTCAACCTCGCCATCGACAAGGCGAACGGGAAAGGCACGATTTCCGTCCCCACCAATACGGCGTTCAATTTTGACGCGATCACGGGCGGCGGGACCAACAATGTCTACGAGCAGACTTTGACGAACACGCTCCTCGAAACTTATTTGAACTACAAAAAATCGTTTGGCCAGCATGATCTTGATTTCATGACGGGCTATTCGTGGCAGCATTTTGAGACAGAAAATTATTTCAAAAACTCCGACGCGGCCGGGAACCTTTCCGAAACGACGAGCGGCACCGACCCGAAGGAATATTACCTGCTCTCCAATTTTGCCCGCCTCAACTATGGTTTCCGCGACCGGCTCCTCCTCACCGGCTCGTTGCGCCGAGACGGTACTTCGCGTTTTGGGCCGGACTATCGGATGGGGCTTTTCCCGGCCGCGGCGGTTGCCATGAAGGTTTTGGACAATGACAAAAAGTATTTCAACACCCTGAAAATCCGCACGAGTTATGGCCATACGGGCCAACAGGATATTGGGCCTGACAATTATTACGCCTATTTGGCCAATTATTTGGGCGGCCTCGACAACGCGCAGTACCAATTTGCGGACAGCTTCATCAATACCTATCGCCCGGAAAAGTATGTTGCCAATATCCAATGGGAGGAGACGGATTCGTACAATGTGGGCGTTGATTTTTCAATCATAAAAGGCCGGCTTTCCGGCTCGTTGGATGCTTATCAGCGCAATACCGATAAGTTGCTCAATACGGTGCCGGTCGCTGCTTTGACCAATTTGGCGAATATCGTCACATTGAACATCGGTAAAATGGAGTCGAAAGGGGTCGAATTGAGCCTCAATATGTACCCGATCGACCTAAAACGGTTCTCGTGGGAGCTGAACACCAATTTTGCCATCAACATATCGAAGATCACCCTCTTGACGACCAACCGGGACTCGACCTATAAAGGGCTTGATGTCGGCGGGATTTCCGGCGGTGTCGGCTCGAACATCCAAAAGCACACGGTCGGCTACCAGCCAGCCACTTTTTATGTTTTTCAACAAAAATACGGTTCCGACGGCAAGCTCCTCGAAGGCGAATTTGTTGATCGCAACAAGGATGGCGAGATCAATGAGGAGGACCGGTATTGGGCCCATCCGTCCGCCCCTCGCTATACCATTGGTGTCACCAACACCTTTACCATCGGCCATTTCGACCTTTCTTGCGGCATCCGCGCCAACCTCGGCCAATATGTTTATAATAATGTGCTGACCGATCAGGGCTATCTCGACCGCCTTGTCGGTTCGTCGGGCTATCTGGCCAATGTCACCCAATCCGCCGTTGACCTCAATGTGAAACAGCAGAGCAGCCTCACGTTCAGCGACCATTTTGTGAAAAAAGCGGATTTCCTCCGCTTCGACCATATCTCGGCGGGCTATGACCTGACGAAATGGCTCGGCCACTATTTCCGGTTCTCCGCTTCGGTGCAAAACCCGTTCGTTTTCACAAAATATGACGGCATCGACCCGGAACTGAACAACGGCATCGACAACAATATCTATCCACGGGCTCGGACTTATGTGTTCGGTTTCTCGATGGGGATATAAATACGGAATTATCTACTAATTGGGAGGCCCATCACGCGACGGGCGGCCACAAGGGCCGCCCCTAC
>JANOQP010000169.1:0-6183 GCA_031414895.1 Saprospirales bacterium | reverse complement strand
AAACAACAACCGCGCTCGCCGCAAACCCGCTTTTTTCAAACCTTCCTTTTGAGCATTTGGAGCGGATCGCCCGACGCGCCCATTTCGGGAAAACGGCCCGCTACCAGTTCGTTTATATGCCCGACGAAAAACAGGCGCAGTTTTACCTGCTCATTTCCGGCACCGTCAAGCTCGGTTATTTTCGGCCCGATGGCCGGGAGGTCATCAAGGAAATGGTGAAACCGGGGACGGTTTTCGGCGAATCTGTGCTGCTCGACCATTCGGCCCGGCAAGATTTTGCACAGGCGCAGCACGAAGAGACCACATGGGTCTGCATTCAAGCCACTGATTTTCAACAACTTATGCGCGAAAATTTTGGCCTGACCCAGTCGTTGTTAAAGTTCCTCAACAATCGGCTCAACCAGGTCGAGGCGCGTTTGAGCTCCCTGATCTTGAAGGACGCGCGGTCGCGGATCGTCTCTTTTTTGCACCAGACCGCTGGTTGCGAAGGCCGAAAATTCGGCTGTGAGACCCTCGTAAAACACCACCTCACCCAACAGGACATCGCCAGCCTCACCGGGACCAGCCGCCAAACCGTCACCTCGGTGATGAACGAACTGAAAAAAAACAACCTCATCAACTTCAACCGGACGAGCTTTTTGATCCGCGATATGGAAAAGTTGAGTTGAAATTCCATCAAAATCTGCCATGATTTTAGCCGGGCTGCGAGCGCAGATTCCGGCTTTTTTTGTGGAAAAAACTTAATTTTACCCAAAATACGAGAAAATGTCAGTTATAAAACTTCCCCTCCGGTTTGAAGGCTCCATCATGGACAAGACCCTTTTCACCCTTTTTGACAGCGGTGCCAACCTTTCTTGCATCAGCGAGGAGTCCGCGAAAGGCTTGACGGAATTGATAAAATTCCGCAAAACCCGGTTGGTCGGCACGGCTGCCGAAGGCCATTTCATCGAAATCAAAGCAGCCATCCGCGTTGATTTTTTTATCGACGACATCAATTTATCGGACGAATTTTTGGTCGTCCCCGGCCTTTCCGAGGAGGCCATCATCGGGGCGGCAACCATGCAAAAATGGAGGATCAAACTTGATTTTGAGCACGATACGGTCCATGTGGACCCGAAAGTGGCGAAGTTGCAATTGGTTTGAGCGTCCGATCGAATACATTTGTAAAAAATATCAGCCCATGAACTGGCAAAATTTCATCATTTCCAACCCAAGCATCTGCCATGGGCAGGTCGTTATCAAAGGGACGCGCATCCCGGTTTCCGTGATTCTGGACAACTTGGCAAACGGGGTTTCTGAAATCGAGATCCTAAAAAGTTATCCGTCCCTGCATTTGGAGTCGATCCGGGCGGCCATCGCATATGGGGCAGAATTGTCAAAAGAAAGGATTTTTGACCTTCAACCAGCGTGAAATGAAGTTCAAGATCGATGAAAACCTGCCCAGCGAATTGGCAGATATGCTGCACGCCGCCGGCCATGATGGCTCGACCGTCTATGTTCAACAACTTGCCGGGCAACCGGACTCGATGGTTTCAAAGGTTTGCAAAAGGGAGGGAAGGATCATTGTCACGCTTGATGTTGGGTTCGCCGATATTCGCCAATACCCGCCCAAGGAGTATGCCGGGATAATCGTTCTCCGGCTTCGCAACCAAGATAAAATGGCCGTCATCCAAGTTTTTGGGCAATTGATCCCCCTTTTGAGCGCCGAAATCACCAACAAACTTTGGATAGTTGACGAAAAAAAAGTCCGGGTTCGCGACTGATTGTTTGCCTACCTGATCAACACCGTCTGCCCCTTAAAAAACGCCCGCACAAAGTCGATGTATTCCACTTCGAGCGTCCATATATAGAGGCCGGGGTCGCTTTCTTTCCCTTTAAAAGTGCCGTCCCAGCCGATAATTGGGTCGTTTATCCCAAAATCATTGGCCTGATAGAGCAAATTTCCCCATCGGTCGTAGGTCCTGAACTCGATGATTTTCACGTTCGGTTGGCCGTGGATGACTAGCAGTTCGTTGTTGCTGTCGCCGTTCGGCGAAAAGCCCGTCGGGACGAAGACGCGGCGCGGTTTTTCCACAAAAACGGTGATCAAATCCTCTTTCGCGCAGCCCGACGAGTCGATCACCAGCACATGAAAAGTGTGTTCGTAAAAAAGCGAGTCCACAAACGGGTCGGGGCAGTCCATGCAGCTCAGCCAAAGGCTGTCCGCCGGGTCCCAGATGATTTCGACGGGCGGTTTTGCGTCGAAAATTTGGAGGTGCAATTGCCCGTTTTGCCCCAAAACGATGGCCGTGTCGGGCCCCAGTTCGATGGTCATATCGCCCCGGTCTTCCACTTCGAGACCCGGTTTTTCGGCGCGGCAGCCGTTCGCGTCGCGCACATGGCCCGTGTAAATGCCCGCACCGAGGCCAATTTGAATGGGCGAACCGTTCCAGTTTTGGCCGTCCGTGCCGTAGGAATACGGGATGGTCCCGCCCGTGGCCGCAATGTTGATGCGGCCATTTTTTTCACCAAAACAGATGATGCCCGTGCCAAAACCGCCCGCTTCGAGCCGCGCGGATGGCTGGTTGATTTCCGTAAAATCAATGTCGGTGCAGCCGTTCGCGTCGGTGATGGTGCAGGTTATTTTTCCCGCAGGGAGATACTCGACCCGCGCCGTTTGGCCCGTGTTCGACCATGAAAAAGTGAACGGCGCGACCCCGCCGGCCGGTTTTGATTGGGCAATGCCCGACCATTCGCCGTGGCATTTCACATCCATTTTTTCAAAATCCATCCGAAGCTCGGCAGGCTCGGCGATGGTCGCCGAAGTGGTTGCTTGGCAGCCGTTTAGGTCGGTAACGGTGACGAAAAATTTGCCGGCGGGCAGGTTTTCGGCGTGCGCAACTTGTTGATTGCCAGCGTTTTGCGCCCATTTATAGGTGCAGGGAGCCGTCCCGCCGATGCCGTTCGCGACGGCCCAGCCTGTTGTCCCGGCAAAGCATTTTGTGTTTGAAAAACTGTCGATTGTCGCGCCAAACGCAGCCGGGTTTTGGAGCGAAAAAAAGTCCTCGGTCGAGCATCCGTCCGCGTCGGTGATGGTGACGGAATAGCTTTGCCCGGCGACGAGGTTTTGCGCGTTCGGCCCTGATTGAGGCACGGGCGTGGCCCAGGTGATGTTGAAGTCCGAGATCTGGGCGGGCAAATTCCCGTAATAAATCGCCGTGACCGATGCCGAGCCGTCCGACGCATTTTGGCAGAGCGGCTGGTTCACGTCGATGTCGGCGGAAAGGGCGGGTTTTTGTGAAATTTGCGTCGTTTCGACCACCGAACAGCCCGCCGCATCGGTCACGGTCAATGAAATGGGGCCGCCGGGCAGGTTGAACGCCGTGTCGATCGTCGAAAAATTGGCCCACAAAAACGTGTACGGCGCTGTCCCGCCCGTCGGTTTCGCGACCGCAAAACCGCTCGAATCGCCGAAGCAGATCGTACCGGCTGCCTGTGGCAAATTCGCAAAAACCGCCGAGACGGGCTGCCCAACTGGGGTCGAGGCAACGAACGTGCAGCCCTTTTCGTCGCTGATGGTCACGCTAAAATCCCCGGCGGGGAAGTTCGCCGGGTTTTGCACCTGCGAAACGGGCTGCCCCGCCGCATTTTCCCATTGAAATTTATAGGTGCCGGTGCCGCCAGAGACCGTCGTCGCGATTTTTCCGTCCGCGCTGCCAAAACATTTTGCATCGGTCGGGACGAGCGTCGCGTCGAGCGCGGTTGGCTCGGCGATGGGGATGTTTTCGAGTTCAAAAGTGCAACCGTTGGCATCGGTCATGGTGACGGAATAGTTGCCAACTGTTTGATTGTCAATGTTTTGCGTCGTTTCGCCACCGCTCCAATCGAACGAATAATTGGGCGTTCCGCCCGTCGGGACGAGCGAAATCTTGCCGTCGTTTCCGCCAAAACAGGACGTGTTTTCGGGCGTTGCGAGCGCGGAAATTGCTGTCGGCGAAGTCACGAAGCCCGTCCCGACGACCGTGCATCCGTTGAGGTCGGTGACGGTCACGGTGAAATTTCCAGCGGCCAAATTGGTCGCTGTTTGGGTGGTTTGGGCCGGGATTGTGTTCCATTTAAAGGCATATCCGCCGCTTCCACCGCTCGGTGTGGCCGTCATTTGACCATCTTTTGAGCCAAAACATTGGGTCGCGATGGGCGCGAGGGCGACGGCGAGCGCGGGCGGCGCGGCCACATTTACATCCACCACAATTGAGCAGCCCTCCGCGTCGGTGATTGTCACTTTGTACAAGATCGGTTGCAGGCCCGTCGCGGTCGAATCGGTTTGCGCGGGCAGGTTGGCCCATTTATATTGATAGGGGAAACTGCCGCCCGTCGGCGAAACGGTGGCCGTGCCGTTCGAGCCGCCATTGCACGAGGTTTGGCCGACGGCGACCGTCGCAGTGAGTTCCGTCGGCTCGTTCACCGTGATGGTTTCGGAGGCCGTGCAGCCGTTCGCATCGGTGATTGTTACCGAAAAATTCCCCGCAGGGAGACCCGTCGCGGTCGCCGTTTTTTGCGCAAGCGGGTCGTTCCACAAAAAGGCAAATGGCCCCGTCCCGCCCGATTGCGCAGCCGTGGCCGAGCCTGTGGCCGTGCCGAAACAAGCCGCCTGGCTGCTGGTCATGGCGAGCGTAATTGGTTGAGGCTCAAGTATTTGCGCGGAATTTGTTGCCATGCAGCCTTTCGCGTCCGTGGCAATCACGGAGATATTTCCAGCGGGCAAATTGACCGCAACGGGGCTGTTTTGCGCGTTTGCGTCGTTCCACAAAAAAGAAATTGGGGCCGTCCCGCCTGTCGGTGTCGCGCTTGCCGAGCCGTCAGATCCGCCCGCGCATTTGATGTTTTGGAGAATTGAAACCTCGACCATCATTTCGTCCGGCTGGGTGATCTCGACCGGGATTTCCGCCATGCAGCCCGACGCATCGGTGACGGTCGCGATGTAATTTCCGGCCAAAAGCCCCGAAAATTGGCCCGTTTGGTTCGTCAAATTGCCCAAAGCAAAATCAAAAGGCGGGGTCGTGCCGCTGGCAAAAAGGGTCGCGCCGCCGTCCGCGCTGCCAAAACAGCCAGCCGGGGTGGTCGTAAAATTGACCGACGGCACGGCACAGTTCACACAAGTGTGCGTCGCGACGGAGGCCGTGCAGCCGCCTTTTCCCCGGATTTCGATGGTCACGGAGGTGTTCGGGACGAGTCCGGTGACCGTATGTTCGAGCGTCCCGTTGGCGGTTTGCCAGCCCGTTCCGCCGATGTTCACTTCGTAGCCGAGGGACGCGCCCATCACGTCCGACCAGGCGAAAGTGATGCTGTTCGCCGTCTGGTTTTGGCAAAAAATGACGGGCGCATCGAGCAGGATCAGGACGTTGACCAATGTGCTGTCCTCAACGACGCAGCCGTAACTGTCCGTCGCGCGAAGGTGATAAACTGTTGATTGTGAGGGGGTTGCGGTCGTGATTGGGCAATTGGCACACGACAGGTTGGTGGTCGGCGACCAGTCGTACAGGATTTTATAGGAAGGCTCGAACGTGATTTCCCACTCGTTCAAAGTGCCGATAAATCCCTGCGTATCGTCGCGCATCAGGAGCTGCCAATTGCCGTTGGAGCGGCTCGCGGCATCCCAGAGGTCGCTCCAAAAACCTTCCGCGGCCCAATCGTCGATAAAATAAGGGGCCGTGACCGTGCCGGGGACATTGCCGTTCGGCGGGTGGTAAATTTTCAGCGAATCGTTCAACGACTGCGGCGGCCTCGTGGCTGCGGGCAAAAAACAGGTCTGCATATCGTTGGAGTTTTTGCCGTTGTCGGTCGTAAGTTCCACAAAAAAGCCGTCTGGCGAGATCAGGAAAAGGTCGATATCGTCAATAAAAGTGTGCGAAATATCGATACAGACCGACCGGATCACGCCCGGCCCAAGTTGCACGGGCTGCACGCCGAACACATTTACCGGGGAAAAAAGTGGCGTGTTTATCGGGGAAATCAAATAATCCTGCTCGTTTTTGAACGCGGGCGGAACAGGCAGCGGGATCGGCAACGTGCCGTCGAACGTCACCGGATTGCCGAGGCAAATGGTCGTGTCGGTCGGCAAATTGGGCGGCACGAGCGAGTTGTCGCGGAGGTATATATAAAAGGTGTCGCGGTTGCAGATATCGCGGCGCACATCGACGGCGA
>JANOQP010000168.1:0-6055 GCA_031414895.1 Saprospirales bacterium | reverse complement strand
CACGTTTACGACGCCGAAACCAGAACGATTGATTCAGCGAATCTTTACCCTTGCCACCGAAACGGGCGATCTCATCCTCGACTCCTTCCTCGGCTCCGGCACAACAGCCGCCGTCGCCCACAAGATGAACCGCCGCTGGATCGGCATCGAGCTTGGTCAGCACGCCTATACGCACTGCGTGCCGAGGCTTCAAAAAGTGGTTTCGGGGGCCGACCAGGGTGGCATCTCGAAGGCGGTGGGCTGGGCCGGGGGCGGCGGTTTTAGGGTCTACCGGTTGGCGCCGAGCCTCCTGCGGCAGGATGCGCACGGCCTTTGGGTCATCGAGGAGGCCTACGATGCGGAGATGCTGGCGGCGGCCGTGGCCCTGCACGAGGGCTACACCTACGCGCCGGACGGGGCCGTTTGGTGGAAACAGTCGCAAAGCACGGAGCGCGACTGGCTGCTGGTGACGACGCGGCACGTCGATGAGGCGTTCGTGGCGGGCCTCGCGGCGGAAATGGCGGACGGCGAGACGCTGCTCATCTGCTGCCGGACGTACTCGGGGCCGGCGGCGCAACAATCGGGGGCCGTTTCCATCAAAAAAATACCGTCGCTGCTGCTGGGCCGCTGCGAATTTGGGCGCGACGACTATTCGTTCAGCCTGAAGAACATGAGCGAAACGGCGACGGTTTTGGTGGAAAGCGAGCCGCCCGTTTTGGAAAAAAAGAAGGCAAAAGCGGCGGGCGACGAGGCGCAAACGTCGCTTTTTGGGTAAAAAGCACTATCGAGAAAACGGCTTTTTAAACAAAAAAAATCACCAAAGAAATGGACCTTAAAGCCGTATCGGACATCAGCCACCGGTTGAGCCTCCGCCCGCCGCAGGCGGATAGTCTGGAACTTTTGGCGCAGTTGGTCGCGCCGTTTTCTTTTTCCGAAAAATCGGCCCGCCCGGAACTGGCCGGTGCGCTGGCCCATGTGCAGGGGCTTGCGGCGACGTGCCGCGATTTTGAGCGCGATTTTCCGTCGGTTGCCTTTGCGCTGGCGACGGGCGTGGGCAAGACGCGGCTGATGGGGGCGTTCATCAGCTATCTTTTTCGGGAAAAAGGGGTAAAAAACTTTTTCGTGCTGGCCCCAAACCTGACGATTTACAACAAGTTGATGGACGATTTCGGGAAGCCGTCGCACCCGAAATATGTGTTCCGGGGCATCCACGAGTTTGCGGTGCAGCCGCCGGTGGTGATCACGGGCGACAATTACCGCGAGGTCGGGCAGCAAAAACTGTTCGAGGAATCGGTGCACATCAACGTGTTCAACATCGCCAAGATCAACGCCGAGTCGCGGGCCGGGGCGGTGCCGAAGATCCGTAAAATGAGCGAGATATTGGGTCAATCGTATTTCGACTACCTCAAAAACCTGCCCGACCTGGTCATTTTGATGGACGAAAGCCACCATTACCGGGCGGCTGCGGGCATGAAGGTGATCAACGAACTGATGCCCGCGCTGGGCCTCGAACTGACGGCCACGCCCGTCGCGCCGTCGGGCGAGAAGTTCAAAAATGTGGTGTTTGAATATCCGCTGTCCGCCGCGCTGCGCGATGGTTTTGTGAAAGAGCCGAGGGTGGCGACGCGGGCCGATTTCAACCCCGACCAATATAGCCGCGACCCGCTGGAGCTCGACCGTGTGAAGCTCGCCGATGCCGTCAAACTGCACGAGGACACCCGGACGGGCCTCGAAATTTACGCCCGCGAGAACGGGCTGCCCGTGGTCAAGCCGTTCATTTTGGTGGTCTGCCGCGACACATCGCACGCTGCGGAGATCAAAAATATGGTGCAGACGGAGGGTTTTGCGAACGGCTATTACCGCGACAAGGCGATCGAGGTGCATTCCAACCAAAAAGGCTCGGAAAAGGACGAAAACATCCAGCTCCTCACCAGCCTCGAGCACCCGCTCAACAAGATCGAGATCGTCATCCACGTCAACATGCTCAAAGAGGGCTGGGACGTGACGAACCTCTACACGATCGTGCCGTTGCGGGCGGCGGCGAGCGAGATATTGGTCGAACAGACCATCGGGCGCGGCCTCCGGATGCCCTACGGCGGGCGGACGGGCAACAAAATGGTGGACTCGCTCAACCTCGTCGCCCACGACCGTTTCGATGCCGTCGTGGAGGCCGCCAACCGCCCCGGCTCGATCATCAACAAAGGGAACATCATCCTTTTGGAGGGCGAACCGGGCGTTTTTGAACGAAAAGAGACCGTGGCCAGCCCGACCGTGATGGGCGAAAACCATCGCCAGCAACGCCTCGAACTCGAAAAAATAGCCGACCCCGTGGCCCGTGCCGCCGCCGAAAACAACCTCACGGCGCAGGAACTGGTGCTCGAAAACCTGCCCAAAGTGGCGCACCTGACCAAAAACCTCGGCGAACTGACCCATGCCGAGGTCAAAAAAGCGGCCATCGAACAGGTCCGGCAGGCGGTCTTGCACAGCCCGCAACAGAACCTTTTCGCGGAGGAACTGATCAAGGCCGCCGAACTGGTCTACGATAAAGTAGTGGAAGATTTCACGAAAAACACCATCCCGATCCCGCGGATCACGGTGCAGCCGACGGCGGAGGTGCGGAGCGGTTTCCGGGACTTCGACCTCGAAACGCGGACACTCTCCTTCCAGCCGCTCGACCACAAAATAAAGCTGCAAACCCTGCGGACGGGCGAGGTCGAGATCATCGCCGCCGACGACTCGCGGGTGCGGCGCGATACGCCCCAAAACATGCTCGTGACCGCCCTGATGAACATCCCGGAGGTCGATTACGGGCGCGACGCGGCACTTTTGCACAAACTGTCGGGGCAGGCGATCGCCAAATTTGAGACCTACGCGCCGGGCGAAAAGGCCATCCAGAACATCGTGGTGAACAACCGGGCGGCCATTTCGGGCTTCATAAAAGCGCAGATGATGCCGCATTTTTTTGTGGAAAACCCAAATTTTGAGGAGCCGATGCTCGAGGTGCGCAATTTTTCGAAGATCATCGATCATTTTTATTCGCGCAGCGTGGCCGAAAAGATCCACGGCTACCGCGAGACCATCGAGCCGACAAGCCGCATCAAGTCGCTGATCTTTGGCGGCTTCGCCAAATCGGCGCACCTGACCTATAAATTTGACAGCAAAACGGAGAAGGATTTTGCGATCATGTTGGAAGATGACGGGGAGGCCCTCCGTTGGATGCGGCCCGCGCCGAACCAGTTTTACATCTATTACCAGCAAAATTCGCGTCAGTACCGCCCCGATTTTGTGGTCGAAATGGCCGACCGGATCTACCTCGTCGAGACCAAGCGCGCCGACGAGACCGAGGCCGCCAACGTGGTCGAAAAGGCCCACGCCGCCCGCGAATACTGCCGCTGGGCCACCATCTACAACCAACAAAACGGCGGCAAACCGTGGGAATATGTGATCGTGCCGCACAATGAGGTGCAGTTTTCGGCTACGGTCGGGCGGGTCTTGAACCAGAATTTGGCGGTTGAAGCGGCGTGAACCGGGCCTTTCACCGCCCCCAAACCTGCAACGCCCCCCCGTTGTTGCCCACCAAGATCAGCCCGCGCCCGTCGCCCATTTTCAAAAAAACCGTCCGCCGCGCATCGCCCGGGGCCATGATGCCCGACCCGCGTGGCCCCATGGGCGAAAAATTGCCCTTTCCGTCGTTGAGCAAAAAAATGCCGCTGCCCGCGTCGCACCGCCCGGACTCAATTTCAAAACCCCAATCGTTGCCGACGGCAAAAATGTCCGCGTCGCCGTCGCTGTCGAAGTCGTTGATTATCAATGATTTAAGTGGCGAAACTTGCGCCTCGTTCGGGAATTTATGGAATGAAAACTTGCCCGAATTGTTCACAAACCAGCCGCTCGCCAGTTCCTCGACGGTCAGGTGCAGCGCGGTTTCGAGGTCTTTTTTCGGAAAAAAATCGGCCACCTCGGCGGTCGAATAGGCCGCGTGGCGCACGAATTTCTTTTTCAACGGCGGCAATTGTTTCAGCATCTGGTCGCGGTACGGCACGGGGTAAAGTTGGTCGCCCTCCCATTGGCAGAGGAGCGGGTCGAGGCTGCCGTTGCCGTCAAAATCCTTCGCAAAAACCTCCAATGGTTTCGTCGGCGAGGCCAAATAACGGGTGTTCAAACCTTGGTTTCCAGCGGCAATATCGAGGTCGCCATCTCCATCGAGGTCGGCAACGGCGAGCGAATTCCACCAACCGCCGGATTTTTGGAGGCCGTATTTTTCGGTCGCCTCCTCAAATTTTCCGCCCGTGTTTTTAAAAACCGTCACCCGCATCCATTCGCCGCTGACGATCATTTCGGGTTTTTTGTCGCCGTCGAGGTCGCCGAATTTGATGTCCGTGACCATCCCTATTTTTTCAAGACCCGGCGCGATGATGGCCGTAGCGACCCCAAATTTTCCCCGGTTGTTTTGCAGGACAACGCTCGCCGACGGCTGCGGGTATTTGCCCGGCAAGCACCGCCCGCCCACAAAAAGGTCAAGGTCGCCGTCGCCGTCAAAATCGAACGGTTCGACCGCGCCGCCGCTCTCGTCCTCGCGGGGGATCGCGCCTTTTCGGTCGAGCGAAAAATTGGCCCGCCCGTCGTTCAAATAGAGCCGGTCGTAGTAAAAAAGTGCGCCGCGCTCGGCCTCGTTTCCGCCGGAAATGACCAACAGATCGTTGTCGCGGTCGCCGTCGGCATCGAAAATGAGCGCGTCGGTGTCCTCAAAAAGCGTGTCAAATTCGAGCCCTTTTATCGAGGGCGCGAACTGCCCGTTTTTTTCCTGAAAATACATCGCGCCGCGCCCGCCGAATGCGCCGCCGACGTAAAAATCGTCCAGCCCGTCGCTGTTCAGGTCGCCGGTCGCGAGGGTGGGGCCTTGGTTGGAAAGTTTGTGCGGTATGAGCCGTTCACGGTCGAAATCGTTGAATGCGTTTTCTTTATGGATATAATTTATGCCCAATTGAGCGGCCACGCTTTGCCAACTGGCCGTCGGGTTTTGTGGCAAAATCTGACTATTTCCGGTGGCCTCCGCCCATTTTAGGGTGATCCTTTGGTCAGCGGGCAGGTTTTCCAAAACCTGAAAACGGCCATCGAGCCATTGGATTTCGAGTTTCGCGACGGTCCTGTTTTCACCCAAACCAACATGAAAAAGCGGCTCGACCGAGCTCATAAAACCGCGCGTCGGCTGCATTTCCCACCATTGTTGCATTCCGCCAAAGGCGGAGGTTGTCACCCTTATTTTTGCCGAGAGGCCGTCGGGATTTCCAATTGGCCCTTCCAGTTTTGCCTGCAAAAAATGACCGCCGAGGCCTTTTTCACGGGACAGGTTTTTATAGATCGCGGCGGGGCTGTCCGTTTTGTTGATGATGATCTCGAGGTCGCCGTCGCCGTCGAGGTCGGCATAAATGGCGGCGTTCGAGAGGCCCTTTTCGCCGAGGCCCCATTGGTTTCCGAGGTCGGAAAAGGTGAGGTCGCCGTTGTTTTTGAAAAAATAATTGCGCAGCGGCACGGTCGCGACCTTGCTGAAAGCCCGCCAAAGTTCGACCGTGTCGCGGGTGGATTTCATCAAAGAATCCATCGTGAAACTGATAAAATCGAGGTCGTTCACGTCGCGCTTAAAGCCGTTTGAGATGAAAATATCCTTCCAGCCGTCGTTGTCAAAATCTTGCGCGAGCGGCGACCACGACCAATCGGTGTTCGCGATCCCGGCCATGCAGCCGATGTCCGTAAAGCCGTTTCCACCATTGATTTGGAGCATGTTGCGCATGAACTGGTGGCCGTAACCGTATTTTAGGAGCGTGTTGTAGCGGTCGGGGGTCATCGGCGAGGCCATAATTTTTTGGCGCGCGCGTTCCGGCGGGTTCATGTCGAGGGTGACGAGGTCGGGCAGGCCGTCGTTGTTGAGGTCGGCCGCGTCGCTGCCCATCGAAAAATGGCTGGTGTGGCGGAACCAATCGGCAAAATGGTCGGTGAACGTGCCGTTTTTGTTGTTGATGTAAAGGATATCCGGCTCGATATAATCGTTGGCGACATAAATATCGGGCCAGCCGTC
>JANOQP010000167.1:0-3250 GCA_031414895.1 Saprospirales bacterium | reverse complement strand
GATGACCGATTTGCGGACATCGGTGTAGCCGCCGACGAGGTTTTCGTTGCCGTCCTCGAAGCCCCGGCACTCGCGAAGGACGCGGTCCCAGGGCCATGAGCCGTCGTTGCCCTGATGTTCGATATTGCCGTTTTTGGCCTGTTCAATGCCGTGTTTTTTTGCAGCGCGATAGACGCATTCGCTCGGCGCGAGGATGCTCAACCGGGGCGTATTGCGCAGTTCGGCAATCAATTCGCGCGCTGTTGAGATGGCATTGCCGAACTCGCCGTTCTTCCTTTGGTCGTCGATAAATGCCTCGATATAGGGGATATAGCCAGCCGGATTGCCGCGCACGAGGTTGATTTCATCGACCATCGTGCGCTCGTTTTGGGTCATAAAATTGGCATCCGTGCGGGTCGAGGGCTTTGCGGCTGCGGCTTTTTCGGCGGCGGCATCGGCGGCTTTTGCGGCCTCGGACCTCGCTTTTTCGGTTTTTGTGCGGATGCTCTCGGCCTCGGTCACGGCCCCGACGGGTGTTTCCGAAACACCAGGGCCTGCGTTTTGCCGCCCCGAATTTCCACTGATCGGGCGGACCCGGCCCGGATTGGCGCACTCGGAATTGCGCAAAAGCCGCCCGGCGGCCAGTTCCTCGGTCTCGCTGAGGCCGTTTATTTCGCGAAAACGCCACGTCCGGTAGCCATATTTGGCCGCAATTTCATCGACCGTCTCGCCCTCCTCGACGACGTGGACATCATCGGAACTGAACGACTCGAAGCCCCCGTTTTTGTTCGACCCGACCTGCGGCGCGGCGGATGGGCGGGTTTCGGCGGGCGGCCTTTCGGGCTCGTGTTGCCGGATGACTGCCGATTCTGCCGAGCCGTCGGCGGGCGCGGCGGACGGCAAAGTGGGCGCAGCGGACGGGCGCGAGCCGATACCGGATGGCGCGGCGATGTACAGTTCAGCGCATTTTGGGATGATGGAATTTTCCGAAATCTTGTTCCAGGCGCAGATTTCGCCGACGGTCACGCCGTACTTTTTGGAGATCCGGTAAAGGCCCTCGCCCGGTTGGACGACATGGATGCCTGCCTTCGTGGACTTTGGGCAATTGGCCTGCCCGAAACCGGAAATTTGGGCGGCGAGCAAGAGGGAAAGGACGGGAAGCAGTCTGGTTTTCATCAAAAAAGTATGTTTTGTTAAAAAAATAGTCGCGGGCGGGCCGCTTTTCAGATGGGTCAAAAGTCGAATTTTTGGGGATTTTTTTGACAAAAAATCACTTTTTTTGAAAAAAACAAAACCCGCCCAATCGCGAGACTGGCCGGGTTTTGTTTTTTCAAAAATGCGGATCGGTCAATGCACCACCTTTGAAAACTGTTTTGCCGCCGTGCCCGTCCGGTTTTGGATGACGACGGTATAAACGCCGAGCGCGAGCGTGTCGATCTCGAAAAACTCAAATTCCTTCGGCGAGAACTGGTCCGGTTTTATCCGCGCCTCGCGGTGGATCCGCCCCATTTTGTCCACCAAAAGCACGGTATATGGGATGAAATCGGGTGTTTGGTATTTCACCGTGATCTTTTCTTGGCCCGCCGCGACGATGATTTCCGTGATCTCGAGCGTGCCGACCGAGCCGCCGCAAAGCGACTGCGTGGCCGTCAAAATGTTCAGCATGTCAAGTCGTCCGCCCGTCGTGGTGATGTCTTTTAGCGACGGATTGGGCTCAATATTGCCCAAAAGCAGGTCGCGCATCCTTCGTACACAGGCGATCGGGTCGAAGATTGCGTCGCTCGAAAGTGTGGCACAGGGCAGCGAGTACATCCATCCCACCGTCCCGGCGACGTGCGGCGTGGCGGCCGAGGTGCCGGGGAAGGCATTGTAAAAAACCGTGTCGGTCGAGGGCGGCGTCGGGATGCGGAGGTCGGTCGTCCAACAGGCCTCGCCGGGCGCGCCAATGTCCACATGGGTCGCCCCGTAGGCCGCGCCGTTCACTTTCACGTCATTGTTGCCGACGTTCGTCACGATGATGAGGTATTCGCTGGGGCAGGTGCTGGGCAAATCGCCCGCGATATCGACGTTGATGTTCTGGTTATCGGTCGCGCCGACGTTCAAAACACCCGCCCGGCCGAGCGAATCGTAAAGTGCGCACCAGATCGGTTGGTTCGCCGGAAAAAGACCTGCGATGCCGAACGAGGCATTTGTCGAGACGACGAATGCGCCCTTTTGCCCATTGGTTTTGTTGTAAAGTTGCCGCTGGATGAGGACATAATTGTATGCCGCAATGATTTCGCTCGTGAGCGAACAATTGACGACGGGCATGATCTTGACGTTCCAGTTGATGCCCGAAACGCCCGCCGAATTGTTGCCCCGCGCCCCGAGGATGCCGCAAACCGACACGCCATGCGGCCCGACCGTGCCCATGCCGTCGCTCTGGTTGCGCACGTCCCATCCGGCGAAGTCGTCGGGGTAGCCGTTTTTGTCGTCGTCCATGTTGTTGTCGGGGATTTCGAGGCGGTTTTTCCACATATTTTCCCGCAGATCGGGGTGGTCGCGCCAAATGCCCTTTTCCAAAACCGCGATGACGATGGTGTCGCCTTGCGGGGTCACGCCGCCCGTCGCGCCGTCCCAAGCCTGTGTCGCGCGGATGAGGTCCATGTTGGTCTGTTTGAAAAATTGGGGGTCGTTCGGCTCCTTCACCCGCTCGTCGGTCTCGTAATCGAGCTGCGCGGAAAGGATGCCCGGTGTTTTTTGCGCGGCAGCGAGAAGGTCATCTTTTTTGATGAAATTTTCATCGAAAGAGACCGTCCAAATGTGCATCGCCGGGGCAATCTCGCGGAAAAAAAAGCGGTCGCCGCCCGTGAATTCCAGCGGGAAAGCAGCCTCCCAAACTGCCCTCAAATGGTCGGGCAAAATGCCGGGGGCGGTCTGGACGATCAATTGACCATCGACCGCTTTTGGGAAATTGGTGGTTGCGTTTTGCCCGAAAATTTGGGACAACCCGTTGAAAATCAATGCTATGAGGATATGTTTTTTCATAATTAAATTTTTGTGGATGGGCGTTTTTTTGTCTGAACTATGATTTTTAATGATTCTTTTGATTTTTATGATTGCTCGCTGGCGCGAGTTTTATCGCTGGCGCGAGGTTTCACCTCGTGCCTCGTATTCTGTCGGCTGTGCCGACAACTTCACGCAGGATTTTTTAGCAATTTATTGACCTGAAATTCGTGCCGGAGGTGTCGGCACAGCCGATAGAATACGAGGCACGAGGTGAAACCTCGCG
>JANOQP010000166.1:0-2108 GCA_031414895.1 Saprospirales bacterium | reverse complement strand
GAAGTTTTTCATGAACAGGTTGATCTGTTCGAGCGATTGGCCGCATCCGCGCGCGAGTCGTTTTTTGCGCGACATATTGATGAGGTCCGGGTTTTTGCGCTCTTTCGGGGTCATCGAATGGATGATCGCCTCGACGCGCGGGAGGGCTTTTTCGTCGATCTCGACATCTTTGAGCGCCTTGCCCATGCCGGGGATCATGCCGAGGAGGGATTTCATGTCGCCCATTTTTTTGATGGTCTGCATTTGGCTCAAAAAATCGTCGAAATCGAACGTGTTCTTTTTGAGCTTCGCCTCAATTCGTTTGGCCTCCTCGTCGTCAAATTCGAGCTGGGCCTTTTCGACGAGCGATACGATATCGCCCATGCCTAGGATCCGTTGCGCCATCCTGTCGGGGTGGAAAACGTCGAGCGCGTCCATTTTTTCGCCCATCGAGGCGAATTTGATGGGCTTTCCGACCGTGTACTTGATGGAAAGTGCCGCCCCGCCGCGCGTGTCGCCGTCGAGTTTCGTCAAAACAACGCCGTCGTAATTGAGCCATTCGTTGAAGGTCGCTGCCGTGTTCACCGCATCTTGGCCCGTCATCGAGTCCACGACGAAGAGGATCTCGCCCGGTTTCACGGTGTCCTTCACGGCGGTCACCTCGTCCATCATCGCCTCATCGACGGCGAGGCGGCCCGCGGTGTCAATAATAACGACGTTGTGGCCGTTGGTTTTCGCGAACGCGACGGCGTTTTTGGCGATGGAAATGGCGTTTTTGTTCTCCGGTTCTTTATAAATGGCCACGCCCACCTGTTCCGCGAGGACGCTCAATTGCTCGATCGCCGCCGGGCGATAGATATCGCAGGCGACCAAAAGCGGCTTCATTTTGCGCTGGTCTTTGAGCATTTTGGCCAATTTGCCCGAAAAAGTCGTCTTCCCCGAACCTTGCAGGCCGACGATCATCACGACCGCCGGGTCGCCCTTGACGTTGATGCCGACGGATTGGCCGCCCATGAGGTCGGTCAGTTCGTCGCTCACGATCTTGGTCATCAATTGGCCGGGGTTGATGGATTTGAGGACGTTTTCGGTGCCGAGCGCCTTTTCGCGGATGCGGTCGGTGAAATCCTTCGCGATCTTGTAGTTCACGTCGGCGGCCACGAGTGCGCGGCGGATCTCTTTGATGCTCTCGGCGACGTTGAGCTCGGTGAGTTTGTGGGTGCCCTTTACGAGTTTAAAGGCCGAGTCGAGCTTGTCCTGAAGATTTCCAAACATCTTTTCGAGTTACTTTGAATTGCGGTTTTGCAGAAATGTCGTTGCGGCGCAAAAATAGAAACTCAACTGCCCAATCTGCCCATGATTTTCTAAATTTGCTCAAATCCATTTTTTCCCAAACCGTTTTTCTCACAAAACATTGACCATGCCTTTTTTACAGAAAGTTTTTTTTCCAATAATTCTTTTTTGCCTCGCGTTCTCGACCGCTTTTGTGGGCCAAATTGAGGAGGTGACTTTAAGTCACCCCCTCAATACTGGTACAAAAAAAGGCCCGGAGATCAACGCAAACAAGATTGCCGAGGAGGTCATGGCGGCGCAGGGCGGCCTCGAAAATTGGAACAATACCCGCATCATCGCATGGAATTTTTTCAGTTCGCGCACCCTCGTTTGGGACAAATGGACGGGCGATGTGCGGATCGATTTTTTGAAGCGCGACCTCATGATCATCCTAAATTTGAACACCGGGAAAGGCCGCGTTTGGCTCAACGGCGCGGAAACCAGCCAGCCAGATTCGCTCGCGAAATACCTCGACCGGGGCCGGAAAGTTTGGATAAACGACAGTTATTGGCTCGTCATGCCGTTCAAATTGCGCGACCCGGGCGTGACCCTCAAAGCCCTCGGCGACGACAAACCCGTCAATGGCCGCAACTCCGACCTCCTCCAACTGACCTTCGAAAGCGTCGGCGTGACCCCGGAAAACAAGTACCATATTTGGGTGGACAAAGAATCGAGGCTCGTGACGCAATGGGCCTTTTTTGCCAAAAACACGGACGAAAAACACCAGTTCATCAGCGAATGGACGGATTACCAAACCTACGGAAAGATAAAAGTGAGCGGCGACCGGGGCGGCGACGGCG
>JANOQP010000165.1:0-1876 GCA_031414895.1 Saprospirales bacterium | reverse complement strand
TACCGACGACCTCGATGCCGCCACTGTTGTCGTGGTCAATTGCCTCGGCGATGAACAAACCGTTTGGAAAACCGTCCAGTTCGTTCGTGTCCTCGGGCATGGATTCGTTCCAATAATTGATGCCGCCCGACGATGGGTAATAATTATAGGCGCCCGTCGTGTTCGCCGCCGACGCATTGATGAAACCGCCGCCGAAAAGTACATGGACCTTTCCGAGCGCATCGACCTTGATGGAGCCATTCTGGTCGCAGCCCCAAACAGAGAGCGAATCGATGCCCGTCGTGGTCAGGGCCTTCGACGAAAACGCCGTATCGATGTCCGCCAAAACATAGCCGTCGCCCGGCACAAAATTTTTCAGCGGCACCTTATAAATGGTGTGCTTCGAGAAAGAATTGCCGCCGTCGGTTGATTTCCAAAAACTGATGTCGCTGTACGCCGGGAAAACGCCGATGGCCACGTTGTCGCCGTCCGCATCGATTGAATAAGATTCCGCACCGTGCGCGCGCAGCACGGTCGAGTCGAGCCCGGGCAGCAAAATATCGGTCTTGTCCCAAGTCGCGCCGTTGTCGGAGCTGCGGAAATAGCGGACCTCGCCGTCGATTCCGTTCACTTTCACGCCGCCCACATTGGTCGCGATGACCGAGGTGATCGCGATGACATGGATTTTCGAGCCGCTCGCCGCCGCGCGGGCCCAAAGCAGTCCGTTCGGGGCACTCGTCGGGAGGTCGCCTTCCGTCCATGCGCCGCCGCCCGCGGGCCTTTTTGCAAAATGTATGAGGTACTTTCCAGTGCCGTTCGTGCGGTGCGAAATGACCATTTCCGTGCCGTTGTCGGTCATCACGAAGGATGGGAAACCGGTGCGGCCCGCCTCTACGCGCTCCTTTGGCTGTGCCGACGGGTCGGTCGGGAAAGCACCTGAAACCGTCTGCGAATAGGCCGAACCCCGGTCGGCAAACCCGCCGTCGCCCGCTTTTTTGTTGAAGCCCCAGGCTGCGCGGAGGTCGCCGCCGCCGAGGTTGATGATCCGCGAATTGTCGGAATTATTGGCCTGCAAATCATAAAAAGTGAATCCGATCTCGTCTGTTGTGCGGAGAACGGATTGGCTCGGTGGGACCGAAACGTGCTGCTGCTCGATCGCACCGGTCTCGAAACCCGTCGCGGCGGGGCGGATTTTTGCTGGCGCAATTTGATGCACCGAGCCTGGGCGGGAAAAGTTTTGACCCTGCCCCGCCAAAAAGCCCGCGCAGATCATGGCCGTAAAGAGCGTACTTGTTTTTTTCATAAAAAAGGAACGGTTGAAATTGATTGAAAGAGAATCATGTTGCGGCAAACCTATAAAATTGGCAGCATCCCGCGCAACCCGTTCCGCAAAATTTTGTCGTTGAATAGCCCAACTTTTTTTTTGAAAAAAATTTCATTGCCGTTTTTTAAATCAAACAAACAATTTCATAATTTTGACCCGAAAACATTCCTAACATGAAAAAATCGATCATCAAGTGCGGGCTTTTGTCGCTCCTTTTCCTCGGCAGCATCAGCTCGTTTTTTTACCTGAACAGCCCCGCCGTCCGCAACCGCCTCCAAAACCCGATCGAAAAACCAGTCCCGCAGGCAGGGGCCGACGAAGAAAAAGGCGAGCTTGTCCTCCCCGATGTCACGGTCATCCAAAAAGCGATAGACCTCGTAAAAATGCTCATGAGTAAGTAATCTTTATAACGGTTTTATTGCAAGGAGCCAACCCGGATCGCCGGGTTGGCTCTTTTTTTTACGGGATTTCCCACTTACGGAAGGACTCTTTTTTAAGTGCCTGCTTGAAAACAACCGAGCATTTCAAATTGCCCGAAGCACGGCCGTTGTTTGGCGTCCCCGCCAACAACCG
>JANOQP010000164.1:0-2417 GCA_031414895.1 Saprospirales bacterium | reverse complement strand
AAAACACGCCGCTGCTGGCCGCACGTTCGGCCTGCTCGACCTCACGCGGGGCGAACTCGGCTCGCGCGGAACGCCCGAGGGCCGCGCCGAGGAGGCCGCCAATTCGGCCCGACTGACCGGGGCAACCTTTCGAAAAACGCTCGACCTCGGCGACGGATTTTTCACTTGGAGCGACGAAAACCTGCGCGAGATCGTCCGCGAGATCCGCGCCGCGCGGCCCGAAATCGTGCTTTGCAACGCCCCCGACGACCGACATCCTGACCATGGCCGCGCGGCGAAACTCGAGGCCGATGCCTGTTTTTTCGCGGGTCTGTCCAAAATTGAGACCTTTGCTGCCGACGGGACGCCGCAAAAACCGTGGCGGCCCAGTGCCGTCCATCATTATATTCAGGACAAACAGCTCACCCCTGATTTCGTGGTGGACATCACGCCTTTTTTCGAGAAAAAAATGGAGGCCATACTTGCTTTTCGCAGCCAGTTTTTTTTGGAAAACGACCACGGGCCGGCCACGCCCATTTCGGGGAAGGATTTCCTCGATTTTATGGCCGCCAAAATGCGCGTTTTCGGCCGCCCCATCGGTGCTGAATATGCCGAGGGCTTTATTTTTTCGCGCACTCCGGGCGTTTCCGACCTGTTTGATTTGACCTAAAATGACAAAAGAACTCACGGCCCCGCGCACCGAAAAACTACGCACCGCCATCCGAAGGACGCAGCCGGACATCACCATTATTTTGGAAAATGTCCACGATCCGCTCAATATCAACGCCGTTTTGCGCACGGCGGACGCGGTCGGGATCCGGCAGGTTTGGGCGCTCGACAGTGAACCGGGGCTGGCCCGGCAGGATTTCAAGCTCGGAAAACGGTCGTCCGGCGGCGTGTACAAATATGTGGAAGTGCGGCTTTTTCACGACCCGGCTGCCTGTTTGGCCGAGGCGCGGGCGCGGACTGGCGGCGAAACCTGGGCCGCGCACCTTGCCGAAAACTACGAACTTTCGCATTTTACCCGAAAAACGGAGGCGGTCAATTTGGCGGTGCAAAAATTGCAGGATGCCTCGCCGGAACTGGTCCAAAAACCCACCCGCAGCCTTTTTGAACTTGACCTCGCGAAGCCGATAACCCTGCTTTTTGGCAACGAACATTTTGGGCCAACGCCCGCGACGCTCATGGCTTGCGACGGTTTTTTCGCCATCCCGATGGTCGGCCTGGCGCAAAGCTTGAACGTCTCGGTCTCGGCAGCGGTGACTTTTTACGAGGTATATCGGCAACGCGCATTGCTCGGTTTTTACGCAGAAAATCCGCCGCTCAATGCCGCAGGACAGGAAATTTTGTTCAAAAAATGGGAGAAAATGCTCTTCGAACGTGGCGATATGCGGATCGTCGAAGTTGGTAATTGAGCTTATAAATCAACACGGATCATGAAGGTTTTATTGACCACGCTCAACGCGAAATATATCCATACCAACCTCGCCATCCGGCTTTTGTACCAATTGAACAAAGGCCGCGAGGGATTGGACTGGAAGGAATTTACCATCAATCAAAAACGGCAAGAAGTCGCTGATTTTTGTGCGGATTATGAGGTCGTTGCTTTTAGCTGTTATATCTGGAACATCACACAAACATTGGAAGCGGCGCGACTGATAAAAATGAAGAACCCCAGCGTCAAGGTTTTGTTGGGCGGGCCGGAAGTGAGCTATGATTGGCAAGATGTCATTGATAAAAACGAGGTTGATTTTATCATTACCGGCGAGGGCGAAACGCCATTTAAGATGTTCTTGGAACATTATCCGACAATAGAACTTGTACCAAATTTGGTCAGTAAAAATGATAGCGGCACCCATTATTTTCAACAAAACGATACCTATGACCTAACGACCTATCGGGAGATAATGCCCTATCAAGATGATGACCGTGTTGAACTTGGGAACAAGGTTTTGTACATCGAAACATCGCGCGGCTGTCCCTATAAATGCGAGTTTTGTTTGGCGAGCTTGGACAACAAAGTGCGCTATTTGCCCGACCACCATATCAAATCGACGCTGCTTTTTATGATGCAAAACGGGCGCGTCATCAAGTTTTTGGACCGGACATTCAATATCAAAAGGGATTTTACGATCGACATTTTCACCTTCATTTTACAGCACCACAGGCCGGGCAATGTTTTTCAATTTGAGATAACCGCCGATATTTTGCACCCCGATATCATCAAGTTTATTGATGAAAACGTGCCAAAGGGCCTGTTGCGCTTTGAAATCGGGATCCAAACGGTCAACCAAAAATCGAACTTGGAGGTCAGCCGAAAGCAGAATTTTGAGAAGACAAGGGGCATTATCGAGCAATTGCGGCACAAGATCGAGATGCACCTCGACCTGATCGTGGGGCTGCGCGTGACGGAAGAAGAGGAACGCGAAGGCCTCGAC
>JANOQP010000163.1:0-1849 GCA_031414895.1 Saprospirales bacterium | reverse complement strand
CTGAACGGCCCAAAGGAGCGCGAACCGCCAGATATTTGAAAGGGTGGAATTGTTCATTTTAGGGAAAAATCGAGCGGTTTCGGGTCAGTTTCGCACCTGTTTTTGTTCGAGCGAATCAATTTGCGGGGCAAAAAGGTGGTCCACCACATAGACATGGCGAGTGCGGCTGAGGTCGGCGGCGAGCTTCACGTTGATGGTGAAAAAGTTGCTGCCCGGCTCGATCCTCGAGGTTTCGATCGTGCCGATGGTGATGTTCTTTGGGAAGATCTCCGAAAAACCGCTCGTCACGATGGTGTCGCCCGGGGCAAAAACGACGTGTTTCGGGATGTCGTTCAGCGTCGCGTGGAGCGGATCGCCACCTTCCCAAATGAGCGATCCGAAATGCCCCGTTTTTTTGAGCGAGACCGACGTTTTTGATTGTTGGTTCAAAACGGAGAGCACGAGCGCGTAATCTTTCGACACCTCGCGCACGATTCCAATCAATCCGTCGGGGCTCAAAACGCCCATCCGCGGGCGCACGCCGTCGGCACTCCCTTTGTCGATTGTCAAAAAATTGTTGAAACCGGCGACCGAATTGTTGATGACCGTCGCCGGGAAAAACCGAAAGTGCAACGTCTCTTTTCGGTTGCCCATCGTGTCCACATTGACGGTGCGGACGGTGTCGCGCCAGGGCAGCGTGATCATGCGGTTGTTCTCGAGCTCGGCCTTGACGCGGGCGTTTTCGATGTTGAGCCGCTCGTTTTCGGTGGTCAGGGCGAGGTATTGGTTGAGGTTGTTGCGCTTTTTTTCGACCGCGCCGCTCCAATTGCCCGCCGAGTGCAGCCAAATGCTCCGCTGGCTTTTGTTGAAGGAAACAATGAGGAACAGGCAAACGCATTCCAGCAAAAAGAAGGTGATAAAACCACCGCTTCGGACAAATAGCTGGATGATGTCGCGCATATAAAGGGACTGGGATAATCAGAAAATAGGTCAATGGGATAATTGGGGCAAATCAATAAAAGGCCGATAGTCCATTATCTCATTCACATATTCACCCCATTATCACATTTATTAAACGCTTTTGCGGTCGATCAAAAAGCTGTACCGATCGGTGTTTTTGAGCGCGAGGCCCGTGCCGCGCACGACCGCCCGGAGCGGGTCGTCGGCAACGTGGACGGAAAGTTTGGTCTTCCCCTCGATCCGTTTGTCGAGGCCGCGAAGGAGCGCGCCGCCGCCGGTCAGGTAAAGCCCGGTTTTGTAAATATCCGCAGCCAGTTCGGGCGGCGTGAGTTCGAGGGCCTTCAAAATGGCGTCCTCGATTTTTGAGATCGACTTATCGATCGCGTAGGCGACCTCTTGATAGGACACTTTTATCTGTTTTGGGATGCCCGTCATCAGGTCGCGGCCATTGACGGCATAATCCGGGGGCGGGTTTTCGAGCTCGTGTAGCGCGGAGCCGACGTTGATCTTGATTGCCTCCGCCGTGCGCTCGCCGATGAGGATATTGTGCTCGCGCTTCATGTATCCCATGATGTCGTTGGTCAGTTCGTCGCCCGCGATGCGGATGGACTGGTCGCAGACGATGCCCGAAAGCGCGATGACCGCGATCTCGGTCGTGCCGCCGCCGATGTCGATGATCATGTTGCCGATCGGCTCCTCGACGTTGAGGCCGATGCCGAGGGCGGCGGCCATTGGTTCGTGGATCAGGTAGGTTTCTTTTGAATCAACATGGTCGGCAGAGTCAAAAACGGCGCGTTTCTCGACCTCGGTGATGCCCGACGGGATGCAGATGACCATTTTGAGGTGCGAAAAAAACGATCGGCGCGCGCCGACCATCTTGATCATCCCCTCGATCATGTTCTCTGCGGCC
>JANOQP010000162.1:0-1992 GCA_031414895.1 Saprospirales bacterium | reverse complement strand
CCTTTTTCCGCGCCCAATTTTTGGGAAAAAACGACCCTCTGGTTCGAGGCAAACCACGCTTTTATCGTGGGCATTTGGCTGCTCGGTGCGGCGTTTTTTTTGGTGAAATTATTGGGCGGTTTTTGGTTTGCCGAAAGGCTGAAAACGCGGCAGGTGCAGCCCATTTTGGTCGATTTTGATGAAATCCTGAAAGATTTGCTCAAAAAAATGCCCGTCCCGCGCCCCGTCAAATTGCTCGAATCGAGCATCGCCGCCGTCCCGATGACGCTCGGTTGGTTGCGCCCGGTCATCCTTTTGCCCGTTGGTTTGGTCAACCATTTGACGGTCGAGGAGGTAGGATTTGTGCTGGCCCACGAACTCGCGCACATCGCCCGCCGCGATTGGCCGATCAACCTCGCGCAGGCATTTATCGAGGCACTTTTTTATTTCAACCCCGCCGTTTGGTGGCTTTCCGCCCGAATCCGCGAGGAGCGCGAAAACGTGGCCGACGACCTCGCGCTGCAGATCACGGACGGCTCGCGGCTCGGCTATGCAAAGGCGCTCGTGCGGGTCCAAGAATCGGCCATCAGCCAGTTTCAGCCCGTGCTGGCACTCGCTTTTTCGGGAAAAAAACGGCCAAACCTGCTCGGCCGCATCCAACGCATCGTCTTTCAACAACCACAGTCAAATAATTCAACCATGGAAAAAATGATTGCCACCGGGCTGATCATCGCCCTCGCCGCCGCCCTTTCGCTGCGCGCAAACCCCGCCAAACCGCTCGTTGAAAAACTCGCCGAATTGGCCACCGACCCCGTCGAATTTTTCCAAAACGCGATTGCCGACACGCCCGAACTGCCCGACAGCACCGCCCCAAAACCGCCCGTAAAGGTCAAGGGCGACGGCTTTTTGACCTTCCGCGACGGCGAAAAAACCGTCCAAATTTCGTACAAAAACGGCGAAGTGGCCACGCTGAACATCCGGGGCGAAGAGATCCCGAAGGCCGATTTCCCGAAATACGACGCGCTGATCCAGCAAAGTTTGGCGAGCATCCCCGCGCCGCCCGCACCCGCAAGTTTCCCCGAAATGCCGGAGCCGCCCGCCCCGCCGGCGCCGTTTTCGATCGCGCCGCCGCCCGGTTTTCCGGGTTTTGCACCAATGCCGCCGATGCCGCCGATGGCCACGGGCCTCAATTCGCTTTCGGCAAACTGGGATTTTGACGGGCCAACATTTGACGGCAGCTTTGACAATATTTGGATGTCGGGGACGCTCAACCTCGAAGGCACGGACGAGTTTTCGACGACCGACGACGAGGGACGGCTGCATATTTTCCTAAATGGAAAAGGCGGCAAAAACGAGGTCGTCGTGAACGGGAACACTGCAACTTTGAACGGAAAACCGCTCGAAAAAGGCCAAAAATTGCAGATTTTGAGAAAATCCGACAGCAACGATTTCATCGCCCAAACGGGCAACGGCATTGTTTTTCAGCTAAAAAACGGCGAACTCAACTGGGACCTGGTCGATGAGGGCATCCGAAAAAAAGTGGCCGAGCAGCAAATAGCGGCCATGGAAGACGGGCGGCGGGCCCAGTTCGCGGCAGGCCGGAACCAGGCATTTGCGCAGCGCGAGGCCGCCCGCCAAATGGAAATTGAGCAACGGATCGCGTCGCGGGAACAGCGGGCCGCCGAAAAAAGCCAGCGGGCCGCCGAACGCAACGATGGGGCCGCCGAACGCGCCGAGGCCGAACGCGATGCGCGGGCAGAGGCCGAGCGCGACGCACGCGACGACGAACGCGAGGCCATCCGGGACGCGGAAAAGGATGCCCGCACCGCCGAAGGCCACGCACGGCCCTACACCGACCTCGCAAGATTGGAAGAATTGCGCGGGGCCCATGCGCCGATTTTTGTCGAAATTTCGAGCGGTGGCGAAGGCTGGCTCCGCGAACTGCTCGCGATGGACGGTTTTGGCACAAAGAAATTTTCGATAAAACTGAACGATAAAGCCCTGAAAATCAAC
>JANOQP010000161.1:0-4117 GCA_031414895.1 Saprospirales bacterium | reverse complement strand
GGAAAAATTCTGAAACTCGAAGATTACATCACTATCGAACACGTCGAGTCGATGAATAAGGTCATCACATTGACTGGAACCATCGTTGGCGTAGCGTATTTGACAGAGCTTTTTATCTCGTGGTATTCGCAGTATGTCTATGAGCAATTTGCCTTTTACAACCGTGCGCTGGGCAACTATTACTGGTCGTATTGGGGCATGATGCTCTGCAACGTGGTCTCGCCGCAGCTTTTCTGGATCCGAAAATTGCGCCGCAGCATCAAGTTCACCTTCTTCATGTCGATTGTCATCAATATCGGGATGTGGTTCGAGCGGTTCGTCATCATCCCGACGACGCTTTCGCGCGATTACCTGCCGTCCTCGTGGAGCTATTACCGCCCGTCGTGGGTGGAAGTGGCGATGTTCCTCGGTTCGCTCGGCCTGTTCTTCACTTGTTACATGATTTTCACGCGGGTTGCCCCGGTGGTTGCGATTGCGGAGGTGAAGGCCATTTTGAAGGTTGCTGGCGACCAATATATCGGACCAAAGGCAAAACCGCAGCCGAAGCATCATGACGACGAAGAGGAAGTGCATCATCATTAATTGAAAAAAGGGAAACCTCAAATTCGACCACAATGTCATGCTGTAAGCATCTGCCCAAGATTCGTGCTGAACCCCGGGCAGATGCTTACAGCATGACATCGTGGAAAAATCTGGAATTGGTGATTTCTTCTAACACAAACTTCCGAAAACCGACCATCACAAATTGAAACTTTAAGAAATAATGGCAGCATCTGCACATAAAACCGTCCTTTTCGGCCTTTTCAACGATGAAACGGACTTGCTCCGGGCCTGCAAAAAGGGCATGGCGCAGCACCTCAACATCGGCGATGTCTATTCGCCGTTCCCGGTGCACGGCCTCGACCCGATCCTCGACCTGAAAGAAAGCCGCCTCCATTACCTCGGTTTCGTCTACGGCGCGACGGGCTGTTTGATGGCGTTCGGCCTGATGTCGTGGATTTTCACCCGCGATTGGCCCATCATTTTTGGGGGCAAGCCGTTCTGGTCGGTCCCTGCATTCATCCCGATGACCTTTGAAAGCACGGTGATGCTCTCCGCGGTCGGCATGACGTTCACTTTTTACACGATTTGCGGGATGTGGCCGGGCATGAAACCGAAGATTTTGCACGACCGGATCACGGACGACAAGTTTTGTATCTCGTTCGACGTGACCAATTCGGACGGCGCGGAAATGGACAAACTGCGCGGCTTTTTGGGCAGCGTCGGTGCTTCCGAAATTCAAACGAAAACATTTTAATCAGCGGCTAAATCCCTGGTTATCAATAGTTTAAAGGAAATTTATCACGATGAAATATCTCGTTTCGGCCATTTTACTGGTGGCCACTTTTGCGGCTCTTTTCCATTATTGCTCCCCATCGGGCGTGAACAAAACTGGCCATGAATACATGCCCGACATGGCTCACCCTGTCTCTTACGAGGCCGGTGTGCTGACAGAGTATTTTTGGAACCATTGGGAAAAGGAATCCGCTTTCACGTCCCGCCAAATCATGCAGCCGCAAGGAAATGTCTCCGGGACAATACCGCGCGGTCAAACGGCGATGGCTTATGGCCAAAATATGGACTATGCTGTTGGGCCAAAAAACAACGGCGCTGCACCTTTCTATTATAAAAATGATGCCTCGGATGCCGGAAAAGGGGAGCGCGAACGCTGTTCAGCCGAAATGACCACCAACCCAGTTCCAGTTTCGGCGGCCGGTTTGGCGCGGGGCAAGGCACTTTACGACACCTATTGCGGCATCTGCCACGGCAAAACCGGGAACGGTCAAGGCTACCTCGTCAGCGAGGAAAACCCGGAGGCCAAATACCCTGCGCAGCCTGCCAACTTGTTGAAAGATGAGTTCCTCGGCGCGAGCGAAGGCCGTTTTTATTACGCCATAATGTTCGGCAAGAACGTGATGGGCAGCTATGCCGACAAACTTTCCTACCAAGAACGTTGGGATGTGATGCACCATATCCGCTCGTTGCAGGCCGCCGCGACCAACTCGGAATACAGCGCGGGCGCGAACACCTATATTATGGTGCAACTCGACAAGGCCGCGAAATGGGCCGCCGAGCAACGCGCCGCGAAAGTGGCAGTACCGGCCGCACCGGCTGTCGCACCGAAATAATTTTGGTCTGAACTGTGATTCTTTTGATTGTGATGAATCAAAAGAATCAAAAGAATCACAGTTCAGACAAACTTTGAAAAATTCAACTTTTAATAGAAAAGGCAGAAGTCGAAAGGCAGTTTTTGGGCGAAAATCGCGCCCCGTCCGCCGTCCGCCGTCCGCCGTCCACCGTTCTCAATCATGCGAGATTTTGTTTTTGAAGGCCGCACCAAAACCCTCCTGTTCGTCCTCATGGGCATCGGGGTGATTTCGCTCGGCGCGACCTGGTTCTCCGACGACCCGCTCCACATGAAATTTTGGGGCAACTGGCTGCACAACAGCGTCTTTTTCACCGGGATTTCGGTGGTGGCGATGTTCTTTATGTCGGCTCAAATTACGGCCTTTGCGGGCTGGAACGCGCTCGTCCGCCGGATTTGGGAGGCCGAATCGCAGTTTGTCATCGTCGGCCTGTTGCTTTTTTTGCCGTTAATCGCGGGCCTTTTTGGGCATTTTCACCACCTCTATCATTGGAACGTGGAAGGGATCGCCGATCCGGCCAGCCCAAATTATGACAAGATCATTGCTGGCAAGTCAGGCTTTGTCAATAAATACTTCTACACGTTTGCGACCATCATCATCCTCGGGGCATACTACTGGATTGCCCGCCGCGTCCGGCAGCATTCGATTGACCAAGATGTGAACGGCACGACCGCGTATTTTCAATATAAAAGGATCCGGACGCTCTGCGCGATTTTCCTCCCGGTGTTCGGTTTCACGAGCATCGTGCTGACGTGGCAATGGATGATGTCGCTCGATGCGCACTGGTACTCGACAATGTACGGCTGGTATTCGTGGGCGAGCCTGTTCTTGGCGATGATTTCGTTCACCATCCTTTTGGTGATTTATTTGAAGCACAAAGGCTATCTCGAACAGGTTACGGGCGACCATTTCCACGATTTGGGGAAATACATGTTCGGCATCACCGTCTTTTGGACATACCTCTGGTTTGACCAGTACATGCTCATTTGGTACGCGAACATCGGCGAGGAAACCATTTATTTTAAGGAAAGATGGATGCAGTACCCCGTTTTGCACTGCGGAAACTTGGTCATCAACTTCCTCCTGCCGTTCTTGATCTTGATGCGCAACGACACGAAACGCAAATACGGCACCCTCGTTTTTGTCGCCATTTTGGTCTTTTTGGGACACTGGTGGGATTATTATCAAATGATCAAACCATCAACCCGCCTGACTGTTATTGAGCACCAGATTCACGAAAGGGAACACAGCGCAACGGGTCATTCCGACGCAAAACACGGTGCTGAAATGCACGTCGGCGATGCGCTGAAATCCGCGGGCGAAGCGGTCGGCCACGCCGCTGAAACCGCAAAGGATGCCGCTGGGCACGCTGTTGAAAAAGTTGGCGAGGCCGCTTCCCAAACCGCTGTCGGCCAAGAAGTGAAACAAGCCGCCGAAAAGGCAGGTGAAATGGCCCATGCTGCCGGGCAAGAAGTCAAAGAAGCTGCCCACGAAGCGGCTGGCCACACGACCGAAGTTGCCCACAGCGCAGTCGAACACGCTGGCGAACACGCCGGACATGGCGACGCGCACGGTGAACACGGCGAAGAGCCTATCCAACTTTACGGCAAAAAACCGTTCGAGCTTGGCTGGACTTTCCCCGGTTTCCTCGATTTCGGCACGATGCTCGGCTTCCTCGGGTTGTTCATTTTCATTGTGCTATCCAATTTGGAAAAGGCCGCGCTGAAACCGAGGAACGACCCGTGGATGGAAGAATCCGAACATCACCACGTTGTCTAAAAAATGAAAGTTTCGGGTTTTGGGTTTTGAGTTTCGAGTGCAAGCCGCTCCGAACCCGAAACTCGAAACCCGAAACTCAAAACTTTAAAAAATGACCGCATTATTTATCTTTTTGAGCGTCGTACTTATTGCAATCGTGCTTTTGCAGATTG